>JAVUPY010000052.1 GCA_032252755.1 Terriglobia bacterium | reverse complement strand
TCCTGGGGAATATCGAATCTCATGGCTATGCCTCACCGTCGTCATTTTGTTCCGGCGAAAACTCGATGACTGCTTGCGTGGCGCCCGGCTCCACAACATCCGCAGGCTTCTGGCCGACAACGCGACGCACGTCGTAGTCGGCCAGCCGCGTGAAGCGGTTCATCTCTTTCTCCGCGGCCTCGCGCATCAGGAGGACCTTGGCGATGAGGTCGGGCGTGCGCTCCATATACTGGCCGTCGTTCTGCATGGCTATCGCTCCTCCTCATCCCCAAACTGCGCGAGGATTTCGCCGGATAGTTCGCTCTGCCCGGTATGGATTTCCTGATCGAGGTGGCGGAGCTTGCGGCCCGTGTCGCGCAGGAAGAACTTGCGCTCGATCCAGATGGCGATGCCGAGCAGATTGGCAAAGAGCAGAGCGCAGTAAAGCGCGATGCTCTTGAGGTAGCTGTGCAGAATCAAATTGCGCCAAGGCGTGAGGAACTGCATCTCACGCGTGAGCCAGAAGCCGAGCGCGAGAAAAATCAGCGTAGCGACAAATACAGCATTGGCGATCATGAGTGGTCCTTTCCGCCGCCGTCGAACGGGCGGCATCTCGACAGAAAAGCGGAGAGGCGAAAGCCCCTCCGCGAAAAGGCGGAACGGCGTTAGCCGTCCTCGCCGAAATCAACCAGCGCATCGGGCCGGTCCAGCCGCTGGATGCGGACTGCATGGACGGCATAGGTCGAGTGCTTGACCGGAAAGCGTTCTCCGGCAACGACCACGCCACGTTCCTGCTCCAGAGCGCGCAGCTCACCTTCGACTTCGAGGTAGTCGCCGCGCCTCATGCCACGCACCATGCCGCAGAAGAACGGGCCGGGGCAGATAATGCGATGGAAGTCGGTGCGCGGTATCCACTGGTTGTTGCCGAGGTCCCAGACACCGGAGACAGTCGCCAGCAGCAGGACCGCGAACGAATCATTCTGGATATGTTCGGATGAGGGAGCTTCAGCATCCTTAGCGAGAAAGCCCCTAAGCGTGACGCTATTGGCAAAGAGAGTCAGCATGTCACACCTCCCGTGAGGGAGGACAACGCCGCTTATGCGGCGTCATCCTCCGTGATGGGATCGGCGTCGAGGTTTTCACCCTTCGCCGGCGCAGGGAGCTTCTTCACGGTGTTGGCGCGCACTTCCTTGTCGCGGAAGGTGACCTTGACCTTGTTTTTGCCCTGCACGACTTCCTTCTCGTACTCGGTCGAGCGCAGCTCGCCTTCGACTTCCACGTAGTCGCCTTTCTTCAGGCCCTTCGCGTAGTCGGCGGGCTTGCCGAAGGCGACGATGCGGTGCCATTCGGTGTGGTTCACCCACTCGTGCTTCTGCTGGTCCTTGTAGCCGGACTTGGTGGCGATCGACAGAACGACGACTGCCTTCTGGCTCCGGGTGGCGAAGGACTCGGCGTCCTTGCCCAGATAACCTTTGACTGTGACGGTGTTGGTATAGAGTGCCATTGGAATTTCTCCTGTTTGGATTTGCCCTGTTCTTACTCGGGACACTCCTGCGCGAAGCGACGCGAGTGTGCCCCGCTCCCAAGGCCAAACGGCGCTTTTTCGGAAGGTTCGGAAAATCTTTTCGTCCGCGTTCTGTGCGGAGATTTGCCGAAAAGATTTTCTGAAAGCCGAAACCCTTTAGGGCGGCGCAGCCGAAGCAGAGCCGTGCCGTGCCGCAGGGCGCGGGATAAGCACCGAGCGAGTGACCGAGTGAGACATGGGAAAATCCGGGGGAGATGGCGCTCTAGGGAAACATCCGTCTGACGGTCTCGGGACAAGGATGCGTATGCTTCGCAACCTGGACGCCGGAGTCCTCGTGCTGTCGCGCTTCCGATTCGGCGTTGACCAGCGGGGAGTGGTTGAACCACGCTCGGCAGCCTTCCGCATCGTTGCCTGTCTGCTGACGTTGTGAGGGTCTGCTCCTGGGCGACCACCTGGAAGGCGAAGCTGCGCGTTCCGGGTATGGAGTGGATGCGGGCTGGGTGAAGGTCAAGGTCTTCTCTCTTCCGCAAGGGATGCGCCAATACGGTAAAGAAGCGGAGGCTCATGGCTCCCTCCTCGCGCCGCTCTCACGGAGGATCGCATCGACGGCTGCGATGCGTTGTCCGAGCCAGCGCATAACCGGGACAGCCATCGAGTTGCCGAGAGCCTTATAGCGAGGACCATCGGAGGCCAGCTTGCCGCGGTACTCGACGAGCGTGTAGTCGTCTGGAAATCCCTGCAATCGCTCGCACTCGCGCGGCGTTAGCCTCCGCACGGCCATCTGCTGCGTCATCACGCCATCGGGACGTCCACCTTCGCCTCCGCGTTGAAGCGTCCCGGCTACATCGATCGATGCCGTGAGTTCTCCAGACCAAGCGATGGACTGTTCCTGAAGCACAGCCGTGGTCGAGCTGTTCTCGATGCTGCCGGGAGCGCCGGTACGAAGACTCCCCGCGACTTCGGTGGATGAAGCAGAGCTTGCCGTCCCATCGCTGCCGTGGAGCGTGAACGCGACGGTGGCCGCATTCCGGCCTGTTGCATTCTGACTTGTTCCAAGCGAGGGCATTACATCGCCGGCCAGAACGTCACCGGACTGGTTCTGCGAAAATGCGATGGCTACCTGGCCGCCGCCGTTGGGATGGCTCGAATCGTGGCCCATGCCACGGAGTGTCGGTGCGACGTCGCTCGCATCGGCACCGGAGTCCTTTACAGAGAAGGCGACATAGCATTGCTGTTTCGCGCCTGGCTGCGCCGCCAACGCGCCGACTGTTCTGCCATCTCCGCCGTGCAGCCGCACCTCGTCGCGACAGTTCTGCGCAAAGGCGACAGCCTGAGCACCGCCGCTCTCCAATGTGTGAGCAATGTCCTTGGAGAAGCCGCTGCCGTTGGACTGGGTATGTGCGGTAAAGATGGCGACAGGCACTACGGGCGTTCCACGCCCGGTGCCGTCTTCGCTCCCGTCGAAGCCATCGGCTGAGAGCGAATGAGCGATCAAAGTCTCTGTCTCGAAGTCCTGTCGGCCCATGCCGCCAGCGTTCAGGCAATGGGATATTTCCTCCGTCGATGAAAGAATGCCGACGCCTAGCTGATTGCGGACGAAGCCATCCTTGCATCCCCTATCGAGGGTAGGAGCAGTGTCTGTGAGGCGACCGCCAGCAGGGCCGACTTCAACGCCGCTGGCAGCTCCTTGCCGCGTTTCTCGGCGCGGCGGAGGATACCCCGACAGGCCCGCGAACTCAAGAAATACTGCCGCGGGACCTCTCCAGTCTCCAAGATGTCCGACAACGAAGACGCGACGCCGTCGCTGGGGTACTCCGAAAAATCTAGCGTCCAGAACTCGGTAGGCGACCCCATACCCGCACTCGACCAACATGCCGAGGAAGGCTCCAAACGTCCGTCCTCCGTCGATTGACAGGACGCCGGGGACGTTCTCCCACACCAGCCAAGGGGGCCGGAGCCGATCAGCAAGTCGAGCAAACTCGATGGTGAGGTTGCCACGCGGGTCATCCAGTCCCGCTCGTTTACCGGCGACGGAGAAAGACTGGCAAGGTGTTCCTCCGGCCAGAAGGTCGATTGTTCCCACATCCTCTTTACCTATGCGAGTGAAATCCCCTGCGTTGATCACGTCGCCGCAGACAGGAAGAGCAACGATGTTGCGAATGGCTGCCGCGCGGCATTTGGCTTCTCTCCTGTCCGGCGCATCGGTCGGGCTGGGCATGAAGATGGGCCGCGATGTGCGATAGCGCGAGCGCAACAGCCAGCAGCAGAAGGGATCGATTTCGGCGAACATCGCTGGCTGCCAGCCGAGCGGTTGCCACGCAACCGAAACGGCCTCAATGCCGGAACACACGGAGATGTACCTCATGGTTGCATCTCCGGCATTTGCATAAATTGTGACTTGCAGACGGCTGTTGGAGTTAGATAAATATTGATATAATTGCTTGAATGGAAACGAAGCCCATTTTGTTCATTGGCAGCAGCCGGGACGATCTGCGGGAGTTTCCAGCGGAGGTCCGCAAGGCGCTGGGCGCTGAGCTTCTCCGGGTGCAGAACGGGCTGATGCCGGTTGACTTCAAACCAATGAAGGACGTGGGCAAAGGAGCCTATGAGATCCGGGTCCATATCAATGGAGCCTGGCGCGTGATTTATGTGGCGAAGTTCGCAGATGCCATTTACGTGCTTCACGCCTTCGAGAAGAAAACGCGGAAGACAAGTCAGAACGACCTGGAGCTTGCGAAACGGCGATACAAGCTGATTGGAGAATGACAAATGAAGAAGACCGACTCCCGTTGGGACGACAGCAGGATCACCAAAGGAAGCAGCAATATCTTTCTTGACCTCGGCTTTGATGAAGATGAAGCGGCCATCCTCAAGATGCGCACGGAGGTAATGATCCGGATCGAGAAACGCATCGCGGCCAAAGGCTGGACACAGGCAGTAGCCGCCAGAGAGTTGGGTATCTCGCAGCCGCGCGTTTCGAAGATCAAGCGCGGCGAATGGAAAGACTTCTCCCTGGATACGCTGCTGACCATCGCTTCGCGGCTTGGCCTTCGGCCTAAGCTCAAACTGGCTGCCTGAAAGAACTAGATCACTCATGCCGCACTCCGTGGTCCGCGCTTCCGCGCGCAGAGCACAGCGAGGGCACCCAGGATGTGCTCCATCGAGGTATTGCGGCCATACAGCACCATGTCTGCATAGCGGACGGGTGCGAGATCGCCGGCGCGGTCCACCAGCAACACGGGCACATGCAGATCCACTTCGAGCAGCCGATGAATCAACCTGCCTGCGAGGTCGCCCTGCTGCGCGTGGATCAGAATGCCGCAGACAAGCTCCGTATTGCCTGTCATCATGAGCGCTGCAGCGTTTCGGCTATCTTCGACTGCCGTGACATCGTAGGGATGGAGGCGCAGCGCGAAGGCCATCATCGAGAGCAGTTCGCGGTCGGCGCAGTAAAGCAGGATGGGTTTTTTCGGTCGCATGATTTTTAACTCCCGAACGCCTGGTCTTCGTGTACGTAGCTGATGACGAGGCCGAGCGGATTGGTGAGGAGCATGGCGTTCGGTACTGAATCGCGGAAGCTATAAATGACATTCGCGGTCCAGCGTTCCCTTCGCTGTTCGGCTCCATCGCCGGGTGAGCGGAAGACTTTCTCGAACTGAATCTGCGCGCTGTAAGGCGGCTGACGCAGGTCGATAAGATTGACGGCGTCGATCTCGATGTCCACGTCCGGCGCACTCGGATCGAGCAGGAATGTCTGCAAGGTCTTCTGCTGGTTAACCCGCTGAAGAGTGGCGGACTGCAACTGGCTGGAGAAGAAATCGAGCGACTGTGAGAAGTCCCGCTGCAATGTCGCGTGATTGCGGCCGTAGTAAAGCTGGCACCAGCGGGCAAGATAATATTTGCTCACGCGGTCAACGGGGATCTTCGAGAAATCGTCATAGTTCATTACCTGGCCGCGCCCGAGGTCCGAGATGGAGATGATCAGCGGCTTCATCCGGGAGGCAGCCGTCTCGGCTCGCCAGAGAAGCGTGAGCAAAGTGAGCACGACGACGGAGAGCACCAGCAGAGCAACCTTCAGGTAGGTGTTCGTGACCATCGACTCCGCATATAGCTCGATGAACTTGTGCCCGGCTTCCGACGTTTGAAACGAAGTATTCTTCATGGCGTTAGCTCCCCATGGGATTGATCCAGGTTCCGGCGTGGCCACTGAGAATCGCGCCTGTCAGCTCCGGTATCTTGGCCAGCCCGTAGATGCAGACCATAAGGGTGATAAAGAGGGCGGGCAGGACGGTCAACGCATTCGAGATGCTGATTTTGCCGATGACCTGAAACATCGCCGTGAGCACCTTGGCGAAGACATAGATAAAGGCCGAGGCGATGACCTGATAGAAGCTGAAGCCGATGAATGCCTTGAACCAGCCCCAAAAGAGCCAGTCCATCTTCGGCACGATGAAGAACGGGATGAAGATCGGCCCCAACAGCACGCAGACGGCGGATGCGACATAGCCGTAGGCGATGATCGCGAATGCCGTCGCCTGCATCGCCGCCAGCGCAATGGCCATGACGATAAAGGTCAGCGACTCGTGGAAGCTGAAGATACCGGGCGGGCTGCCGAGCTGCTCCTCGGCATTCACCACGGCATCGGCGATCTGCTGGGTCTGGTCGGACTCGATCTGTCCGGCGATCTGCAAGGTCTCCTGAGTGATCAGGTCGCTGAAGCTGTACCCGACGCCCGGAATTGGCGTCGAGTAGTAGGTCAGCATTCCAAGGCCGAACGAGATCAGAAGGATCAGGTCGGCAAATCGTGCAAAGTTGAAACCGCCGTGTCCGTGCGCGGCGGACAGGGCGGCCTTCACCCCGAACCAGACGATCAGGATCACTGCCAAGCCGCGAAACATATTCAGGCCCATCGCTTGAATGGCGGCGCTCTTGGTAGTGAGCAACTGGCTGATAGCCTGGCCGAGAAATGTGAATGGATTCTGATTCATCGTTACCTTCCATTCGTGCTCAGCGAAATCGACTGGATTGAATTGCTCACACCGCCGGTGACGCGCTGCATGGTGCTCGGAAAGTTCTGCTGGAAGTAAATCGCCTGGTTGATGAGCCGGTTCTGCTCGTCCATACGCTGCTTCTCGGCCAGAGTTTGCTGCGCAACGGACGCGGCAAGGATCTGGTTGGTGTCCTGCTGCGAATGGATTTGCAGGAGTGTGGCCGTGTTGATCTTGCCGAGCGCGGCCATCTCGGTTTGCTGGCTCGGATCGGTCGAATAGGTGTCCGATTCGAGGTTGGCGAGCTTTTGGGCGAAGGCCTCGGAGTTTGACCGCACAGTGCCTAGGGTGGACAGCGTACCGGTGATCGTGCCCTGGCCCAGCTCCGATGTGGCGTACTGATTTTTGATCGCCGCCTGCGTCAGCGAGTCTTGAGCAGCGAGGCTGCTGCCCGGATAGGTCTGCGGTTGGATCACCGCGTTGTTGTAGGCCGCCGTGGCGCGGCTCGGACTGCCGAGATTCAGGGCATCGATCCAGGCTGACGTGTTGCCGTAGGTGTTCGGGGCGGAAAGATTCGTCCACTGTGAGAAGTCGGACTTGTACCGCTGATACAGGTTCTGCGGCATCCGCGACATCTGGTAGGCGAGGTTGTACGCCTGAATGATCTGGTCGCGGGTTTGGTTGGCCGTCGTGTACATTTGCTGCAACTGCTTGAACTCCTCGACGGCGTTGGCATAGTTGCTCGCATCAAAGACCGCCCACTGCGCGTGCGCAGTTGGTGCGAGTAATGCGGAAAACACAAAAACAAGCCAGCAAAGCCTTCCTGATTTCATCGAATTCTCCATTTCGCCAGCCGTGGCCGGCTCAGTTATCGTTGGTGGTTGCGGTTCACCGCTCAGATGTTGGGCGGAATCGTGTGGTTCTCATACGCTGGCAGGAGCAAGTCCTGCGTCAGATAGACCTTGATCCGATGGCCCTCGCGAATGGTGAGAGTCGGCGGAACATTGATGAAGCGATCAAGGACGTGGGCGCTCTCCTGCGACAAACTCGATGCCACGCCTTGCCGGTACATATCGGAGCCGCTCTGGTTATAGCCGCCGTTGGTGGATGCTTCCGCCGTACCCGAGATGATGCCGAGCGCGATCGAAGCGCCGAAGACTTCGAGGTAGTGGTTGTTGACCTTGTCCTTCGGGCCGGTCTCGCCGACCTGGTCGAGGCCATGGAACTGATCGAGATCGACGGAGTAGCCGTCCGGCATCAGCATCCGGTGGAAGACAATCGCCAAGCGTTTCTGTCCGAAGCCAGAGACTTTCTGCACATCGCCAAGGATGAATGTCCCTTCGGGGATGAGCACGTGCTGTCGGTCCTGGCTGTAGACCGGGTTAGTGACCATGACCTTCACCGGGCCGGAGAATTCACCATCAAGGCGATTCACCAGTGCCGTGTCGATCGTCGTTCCCTCGAACAAGACGTAGGGCTGACCGTAGGCGGAGTTGACGCTCACTTCAGGTGCGCGCTTCGTGGGCGCTCCATTTTGTTGTGTCGCGCCAGCACTCTGTACAGCGGTCGCAGGAGCGCTCGTCGTCCGGTCCCCTTCCAAAGAGCACCCGAGCGCGAGCGATTGAGTGGCCGCCGAATGCGCAGTAGCATCACTGACGGGGACGAGGTTCGACGCGAAGCGCGCTTTGAAGTTCAAAGCACGCTCTGCGTCCTTCACTGGATCACGCGGCGGCTCGGTTGGGGGCTGGGAATTATTATTTGTGGTTGCGCCTGGCTGCGTCGCGCCGCCTGGTAGTGACGAAGCTCCAGCACCAGCAGCTTTCTGCGACTGCGCCTGTTGCTCGCTCTTCCGCTGTTCTTCCGTCAGGTCGCGTTTCAGGTCGTCGATGTTGCGCTGATTCGCGTCGCTGGAGAAGACCGCCGGAGCCGCGGCGCTCGGCTTCGCGGCAGGCTTGGCGCGATTGTTGGAGAACATCACTGCCAGCAGAATCAGTACCGCCAATCCGGCGATGACGTAAGCCTGGCTCTGCTTTGGCACAACGCCCTCCGGTTTCGGGCGCCGGTCGCGTAGCTCCGGGACCTCAGAGGACGGCGGCTCAACAGTATCTGCTGCAAGAGTCGGTTTTTCGGCTGTCATTGCCCTCTCCTACTGCGCCGCCCGCTCAAAGGCGAGCCGATGCTTGCCGATTTCGAGATAACCGTGGTCAATCACCTTGGGAATCACGTAGGTTCCGTCTTTCAATTGAAAGTTGATGAGGTCGGGCTTGCCGTCCTTGACCTCGTAGATCGAGAACTTTTCCGTGGCCGACGATTTGATGTAGGTGAACTGGCCGTCCTGGTACATAGCGGACACATTGAACGGCTTGTCGTTGCGATAGCTGTAATCGAACTTCAGGCTCTTCGTGGGATATTCCGCGCGGAACTGCTCGACGGCCTGCGCGGCGTGAGCCTGGGCGGCCTGAACCTGGGCCTGTGCTGCCACGACCTCCGATGCGGAAACAAACTTCGCCAAGCCGCTGACAGCGGCAACTGAAGAGGCGTCCGATGGCTCGATCACGACTTTGAGATCGGGATCGCCGGCCTCTACCTCGTCGAGCGTGAACGAGTACACGCTGCCCTTGTCGGTAATCAGGTTTAGATTCGAATGGATAGCTTCCTTGGCCGGATGCAGGAAACAGTAGTTGCCGGTGGCATCGATGATCCAGAAGTCCTTGTCGCCAGTGGCAACCTCCAGAATCTTCTCCGTCGCCGGAAGCTGAATGAGCGTCGTGTAGCGCATCTTGGCGCGCACACTGACGATGTCGTTCGTGTGGTACCTCACCACGCGGGCGGTCTGCTGGGCGAAGCCGCTCGTGGCCGCCAGCAACAGCAACGATGCGAAAATGCGTGTCTTCATCGGATTCCTTTCGTCTCCTTGGATTGGGGGTTGGGATAGTCCTGGGCAAGGCGCAGCAGTCCCTCCTCTGCGCCGTAGCGGGCGAAATACTCCTGCTTGCGCAGGTTGTCGCGGGCGTTGTTGGTAGCGACCCAGTAGCTGAGCGCATCGACTTCGAGCACCAGCTTCTTGGTACTGCCGGGTTGGATCAGCAATAGATCGCGTTTGGGTACAAGGCTTTCGAGCAGCTCAAGCTGTGTATCGTTGAACTGGAAGATTTCGGCGTACAGCTTGCGGTCGATGTTTGGGTTCGCAAGAAATATCTTTGTCGGGCATGACTCGTTGACGACGTGCAGCATCTCCGACGCCTGTAGCTCCACGACCGACTGCGTGGCCAGGATCATCGCTGCATTCTTCTTACGCCAGGTCTTCTCGGCTCGTGTGATCCAGTCGCGGATCGTGCGGTTCTTCAGGAAGATCCACGCCTCGTCGATGACGAAGGCCTTGAAGGTAGCGGCGTTCTCCGGCCTCTCGATCTCCGACGAAGCACGCTGTAATATATAGAAGAGCAAAGGTTCGAGGATGTCGGGATAATCGCTCCACCCGTCGAAGTTGAAGGTCTGGAAGCGCGAAAAGGTCAGCGTGTCTTCTGCGTTGTCGAACAGGTACCCGAATTGTCCAGTTTGCGTCCAACGATGGAGCCGCTCTCCCAGCGGCCCGAGAATGGACGCGAAGTTTGAGAGCGTGCGGATTTCCTGCGGCAGCTTATAGGCGCGCTCAATCGCGGCGAATAGTGCCTTCTCATCATCCGGTGTCAGTTCATAACGGCCATTGGCTTCGATCAGAACCCGCACAAACAGATACAGAAAGTTAAGATTCTCGTGCGTTGGGTCGAGTGAGAACGGATTGATGGTGAAACCGGGATTCTTCAATCCGACGTTCAGGTATGTCCCGCCGAAGCCGCGCGTCAGCGTCTCGTAGCTGCCGCCAAGATCAAAGATGAATGTCAGTGGCTGATATTTCTGTAGCGACTGGATCAGGAAGTTCAACGTGAAGCTCTTGCCCGTGCCGGTCGCGCCGAGCACCAGGGTGTGCGCCACATCGCCACTGTGGAGATTCAGATAGTAGGGCGCACCGTGCGCGGTTTCGAGGACGGCAAGAAACTCCCGCTCCAGGTGGGCGTTCCATGTCTTGCCGGTATCGACGGTGAATAGAAAAGACAGGTCGGCGTAATTCGAGTTCAGCGCCCACTGCTTGCGGAGATTGAACTGCCGGTTGCCGGGTACGGTGGCAAAGTATGCATTGAGCAGGTTGTAGCGTTCTTCGTACAGCAGGCCATCGTGCGTGGTGAACAGTTTCTGGAAATCCGCAATGGCGTGCTCCACCTTCAGACGGTCCTCGTCGTAGATCACGACCGAGAGCGTGAACTCGCCGAACGACTTTCCTTCCATGCCGAGTGCCGTCAGCGCATCGCCCAACTCGGCGACGGCGGCCTCCTTCGAGTCATCCACCAGTTCGTCGCGCGGCCCGGCGTTCTGGTGGTCTTGAAGATTGGAGAGAAAGCTGGTTTTGGAGTTGTGGTAGTGGCGGCGGCGCTTATTGATCTCCTTGCGGGCCACCGCATTCTCGACGGAGTGCCACTCGGTCACAACATGGAAGTTCGCAGGGATGTCCAGCAGCCCGTTTAGTAATAAAGGATGCGTCTCGCTCGGCAACTCTTTCAGCGTCAGGACGCGAACGAAGTAGTCGTCCAGACGCAAGTAACCGCGATGGGCCTCCAGCTCCGAATCACACACCTGCCAGTCGAGGAAGCGCGGCCCGTGCAGCCGCGCATCCTGAATCTTGGAGGGGCGGAAGTTGACGAGACGCCGGACAAGCCGGAAGGTCTTCTCCGCCCCTAGCAGCTCGACCTGCGTCAGGTCGCTGAGCTGCCCACTCAAACTCTGGATCTTCTGTTGGAGCAAGAGCCGGTCGCGCTCGATCTGCTCATAGAGCAATGTCCGTTGCTGGTTGCTGGCAAAGAGTGTCTTGATTCGTTCGACGGAACGGAGCGGATCGCGCGGAAGCTGTGAGAGCGCCTGCAGGAAGCCGTTCTTGGCATAGTTGCCATCTATCATCACCACCCAGAAGATCTCGACTGAGTAGAGCCGGTCGGCCTTCGACCGGAGAAACTCGGCGCGCTGTTCCACGGCTGCGCTTACCAGGGGGTTCTCGTAATCCGCGTGCGCAATCTCAGGCTGGTTGTGCTTGAACATGATCTGATAGAGCCGCGTCTTGTCATCGAGGCTGCGGAAGGCGGCTTCCAGGCGCTTCACTGCACAATCCCGTCCGGAGTGGTCGAGGCTTTCGTAATCAATCCCGCCGATCTTGAGCACCGCCCCGAGGTCGCCGGATTTGGTCAGAAACGCGTGTTCGTCCCAGAAGCCGTACAGGTTGATATGCGCCTGCAACGATCCGGCTTCTTTCCAGTCTTTCGTGATGTGCTCAACCTTGAACATCGTGCCTCGCGATTCGTATCTCTACCGGCTGCCATTTCATCGGGTCATAGCGCCTGCGGAACTTGGTAGAATTCAGCAGCACCGGCAGGATCTCCACGTCATACTTGGTCGCCCGCTGCGCGGCAATCACGCCCACCACAAAGAGCAGAATTCCGCCGAACAGCGAATGCATGAGCGAAAAGATCGCGCCTCCTGAGATCAACGCGACAAAAAACAGCCGCCGTTCTGCCCCGAGGATGGTCAACGGGCGGTTCATCGCCTTGAACACCTTGCTGTGCCGATACTCCTGTCGTGAACCGCCCTTTGCCATGGCGCATCACCTCCTTTTCTGCTGGTTTATGGGAACAGCCACGCCATGAAGTTCACGGCTCCAATGGCCATGCCGACGCCGAAGACGATTCCGGCGAGCATGCGCTTGGACTGGCCTTCGCCATAGGCGAACATCAGGCCGCCGACGACGATGGCCACCAGCGAAAGCCCGGTGGCGATGGGACCGGTGAAGGCGGTCTTAAGGACGTTGACTGCGTTTTCCCATGGAGAACTGCCGGTGCCTTGGGCGTTGGCGGCGGACGGGATCAGGAGATCGAGCAGCAGTAGAGGGACGAACTTTCGTAGGCGCGTCCATGAGAAGCGGAAGTTGGTTTTAGTGGTGTGGTCTGGCTGCATTGGGCTGAAACTCCTCCGTTCAGTTCGCAACCATCGCGGGCTGCGTGACTGGGAGAAGCTAAGCCAGAATTGCGGAGGTGATTTATATCTTCTTGGGCGGATTTATTCCATTTAGATATAAGTCGCTGAGGGCCTTCCGGATGGGGGCTTAAAGCGCGAGGCAGGGCTCGCGCCATGCCCGTGGGGTGGGATCAAGAAGTCTCCCGCGCTAGCAGGAATCTCTAGCTGGGCGGGATCACGGACGTGGCGGGAGCTCGAAAAAAGCTTGTGGACAATTCCGGAGATTCCGCTTCCCCCTGCTACTCACCCCCGGCCTGCCCGGCCCCGGTTTCCAGAGTTGACAGGAGCAGTGAATATGTGAAACTTTTCATATGCAATCAGTGTCATATCATTTGGAGGTTATCTTGGAGGCCAGACTTTATCGTGAGTTCTTCCGCGCTCTCTCCAACCAGACCCGTTTCTCAATTGTGCAATTGCTTAGAGATAAGCCGCACTATGTGAACGAGATGGTCGAAAAGCTCGGGATCGAGCAGAGCCGTATTTCGCACAATTTGGCCTGCCTGCTGAATTGCGGATTTGTGGAATGGGCATGGAATGGCAAGAACAAAGTCTATCGGCTCAATTCGGACCTCCGACCAGTCCTCACCGGAATTGAGAAACACCTTGCGAAATATGCTCCCGCCTTGGATAGCTGCGAAACGTTAGAGAGCGAATCGAAGCGAGTTGTAGTGATCACCAAAGCGAATGAACTCGGAGTCCGTAGCCGGACGCTTGGGAGAAAAGGAAAATGAAGGACAAGGCCTTTATCGGAGCATCGTTGATGGCAGGGATTGCAGCCAGCCTCTGCTGCATCCTGCCCATTGTGTTTGCACTGGCAGGAGCTGGAATCGTGGGCGCATCAGCGTTCTTCGCCGCTTGGCGCCCTTACTTGTTGCGAATTACGTTCCTGTTGTTGGGACTGGGATTCTACTTCGCTTACCGCAAACCGAAGCAAGCTTGCGAACCGGGATCAGTATGCGAAAAACCGGCGACAAACAGGAGAGGTCGCATCGGGTTGTGGATCGCTACGGCGGTCGTGCTCATCGTGGCGGCGTTTCCCTATTATTCGGGACCCGTTGCCGAGTTGCTCCTGTCGAGCAAAGCTCCGGAAACGACGGCCGCCGCGCCACGCGCTGACCGTGCCAGCTTTGCCGTCGAAGGCATGGATTGCACAGCCTGCGCGACGGCCATCCAGAAAAAACTAAAGGATCTAAACGGTGTTCAGAGCGCCATCGTCTCATACGAACAGAAACGGGCGACGGTCGAGTTCGATGCCGGCAAGGTCACCATCGCGCAGCTTGAACAAGCTATTCAAGACGCGGGCTACCGCGCCCATCCGATCCAAGGAGGAGAACACATCTAATGAAATCACTTACTACGCTGTTTCTTTTGCTTCTTTTTGCTGGCTCTGCCTTCGCCAAAGATGTGAAGACGGAGATCAAGGTCAGCGGTATGACCTGTGGCGCATGCGCCGTCAGTGTCAAGAGCGCATTAACGAAAGTCAAAGGCGTAAAAAGGGCCGACGTCAGTCACGAAAAGGGACTCGCGACTGTTGTGTACGATGACGAACAGACCAATGAGCAACAACTCCGCGAAGCCATCAATAAGACGGGATTCAAAGAATCGAGTCAGGAGAAAAAGTAATGTCCGGTTGCTGTTCGACGACGAAGGACGGAACATGCTCGCCGCCGACGAGCATGCCAGAGGTCTGCCCCTCATGTGGCAAAAAGGGGAAGGCTGTAGCGGTGTTGACTGTCAAGAGCCTGGTTCGAGATCACACGCGCGTGCCGGCATCGGTGGCCTATTCCTTTTGCCGCACGGCGGACTGTGAGGTTGTTTATTTCTCCGATCAAGCCGTGTTTAACAAACCGGATCTGAAAGTGCGAGTGGGAAACAAGGAGACGGCGGATCCAATTCCGCTCTGCTATTGCTTCGACTACAGCCGCGAAGACATCCGCCGGGATATCGAGGCCAACGGTAAAACCTCGGTGCAGGACGAGATCAAGGCCGAGGTGCAAGGCGGTTTTTGTGCCTGCGAGGTCAAGAATCCCAGCGGGACTTGCTGCCTGGGCGACATTACGCGCGCCATTCAAGAAGCGAAGAAACGTGTGGCTGAGACGCTTCCTGCGTCTCGTTGAGCTGCACTGCCCATCAACCCCGGAGTCAAATCAAGTCCGCGGGAGAACTCAAGTCGTGAAAAAACAATTCGATCTCATTGTAATCGGGACTGGCTCGGCAGCTTCGACGGTCGCCCACGAGTGCCGTTCCGCCGGCTGGGACGTCGCCATCATTGATTCGCGCCCTTTCGGAGGAACGTGCGCCTTGCGGGGATGCGATCCCAAGAAAGTGCTCGTAGGTGTAGCTGAAGTCGTCGATTGGGTTCAGAGGATGAACGGGCGAGGCGTCCGCTCTGAGAACACGCGAATCGACTGGTCAGAATTGATGCGGTTCAAGCGCTCGTTCACCGATCCTGTACCGAAAAACAGCGAGCGAAGCTTTGCCAAGGCAGGTGTTGCAGCCTTCCGGGGCGCGCACGCTTCGTGGACTCCACAGCCGTCGGGGTTGGAGAGGACGTATTAGAAGGCCGCAAGGTAGTTGTTGCTGCCGGGGCGATGCCGCGGAAGTTGGGTATTCCTGGAGAGCAATACGTCACTACAAGCGATCGGTTTCTAGAGCTAGAAGAATTACCTCGACGCATCGTTTTCATTGGTGGCGGATACATCTCTTTCGAATTCGCTCATGTTGCGGCACGGGCAGGGGCCGAAGTCACGATTCTGCACCGTGGGCAGCACCCCTTGGAGGTATTTGATCCCGATCTGGTCGGGCAATTGGTGGAGAGGACGAAACGACTCGGCGTAGGAGTGGAAGTCGGAAAGGCAGTCGTGTCGGTCGAGAAATCCGATGACAAGCTTTCGGTCCATGTTTCAACGGTCGGCGAACGAGAGGTGTTTGAGGCGGATTTGGTGGTTCACGGCGCCGGTCGTGTTCCGGAGATTGACGATTTGAATCTCGCCGCCGCTGGCGTTCAGACGGAAGAGCGCGGCGTCAGTGTGAATGAGTATCTACAAAGCATCTCGAATCCAGCTGTCTACGCCGCTGGTGATGCCGCTGCGAGTGGCTTGCCGCCGCTCACGCCGATTATCCCTTGTCCTCACTCGTTCTGCTTGCCGTCGGACGAAAGTTTCGCCAGAACGGCCAGGCAATCCCATCGCATCCACGTACCCTTCCTACGGGTTCAGCCAGTCGGCGAATTTGTAAAGACTTGTTAAGAGGCCTACACGCGACCCCGAAACCAGAGAGGACAGTCGACTTACGTGGGGTGATCCTCGCATCGCCGGTCACAAAATAGTGTGACAAAGAGCCGAGCCCACGTATCATATACAGGAAGATGTTCCGGCGCTGGCACAGGATCGCTGCTTTAGTCATACTGCTTTGGGCAGTAGTGGACATGAGTGTGCCCTCGCTTTGCGAGGCCGATAACGACCTCTTTCCCATTCCTCAACAGCAGTCCAATATCTCAGTTGACTCCAATCACGGATCCCACCCAAGCGCTCCGGCGTCCGAGGACGACTGCTTCTGCTGCTCATCGCATGTTTCTCCAACTCAGCACTTCGAGTTTTCGACAGTTGCGGTCATCGAAAAATACGTCGTCGCTGCTCCACAGGTGCGGATCCTAGAATTCGCTGAACCTCATTATCACCCTCCTCGCACGTAGTCTGAGTTCGTCCTGACCTCTTCGGGATGAATGTCCCGTACTGGTCGCAACAAGGACTTTTTTGAACCGGACTAAAACCTATGTTTACCAAGAAGCGCGTCATCGCAGACGCGGGCCACTTCTCATCGGAGTGGGCTCCCGTCGTACTGCGATTCTTTCAACTATTTGTCGGAGACCAGGCGACAGCAGAAGCGTTGACGATCGATACCCTAGCAGAGCACGTTCGTAATTCGGGCGTTGACTCGGACGGTGACGTCGTTGTGCCGTTGCTGCGCCGTGCGCTCACCAAGGGTGTTGCCTCAGCTCCGCTGAATCCACGGTCCACTGATCCTCTTGTTCTGGCAATCACCCGGGTTGAGCCAATGCGCAGGGCCGTGATTGTACTCTTCCGCGGTTTGTCATTGGATCTGGATGTAGTTGCCAAGATCACCGGCCAAGACAGAATTCACGCACGCCGAACTTGCGCTGAAGCGTTAGAGGAACTGCATCAGCGACTTTCATCTGCGGCTCCGACCCTGCGACCGGCGAGCTCTAACCCATCCGATACCTGGGAGGCGAAATGAATGTCCGCCTGAGCCACTCGGCTGGAGAACGAAGCGAACCCTGGCAAGCTAACTGCTTTCAGACCCCGGGACCTACAATTCTGCGATTCTGTGAGCTCTTCCTTGGTGACAAAGCCCAGGCTGAGGAAGCCGCGGTAGACGCGTTCGTCGAATCACTTCGAAAGGGTTTGCCTACTCCCGGGGAACGCACTCCCGTGCAGTTGCTGAGCTGTGCGTTCCGCGTTTGTCGGAATCATCCCAAAGGGAAGACGAATCCAACCGACGCGCTGAAAGCGGCAATCCTTCGCTTGGGAGAAATTGAGCGCGGCGTGTTCATTCTGCATTCAGCTTTATTAGTCCAGTTGCCTTGGGCGGCGGCGATCCTCGGCATTTCGCACGAGGATGCCTTTAAGTTTTGGGCAAAGTCACTCATTGAAGTGCGTAATTCGCTATTACCTACAGGCTATTTCAAGGAGCGGTCGAAATGACCCTGAATGTCCTGCCCAATGTGGGCAGATTCCTCTGGATCAGTGTGTTCTTTATGGTGCTCGGCGTATCCACTGTGGTGTCAGCGCAGGAACAAGTTGCTGTACCTGCAAAACTCACGCTGACGGATGCTCTGCAGCTTGCGATGAAGAACAACCCCATCTTGCAGCGCGACCGCCAGAACCTGGCCATCGCCAATGCAAGTGTGCGCCAAGCCAAACTACTCCCCAATCCCGAGCTTGATGTCAGTTCACAGAGTTACCCATTGTTCGAGTCCAAACCCGGCTCATTCTGGAATAACCAGGAGTTCACACTTCTTGCCGGACAGACAATCGAGACTGCCAGCAAGAGATCGAAGCGGACTCGGGTGGCCCAACAAGAGTTTCTAGCCACAGGATCTGACGTTCTGAATGCCGAGCGTGAGATCAGGCTCGAAGTTAAAGGCCGGTACTTTGCAGCTGTGCTCGCGAAGACCCAGCTCTCCCTGGCGCAAGAAATTCTGAAGCAATTCGATGAGGTCATCAGGCTGAACGAAGCTCGCTTCAAGCAGGGTGAATTGTCTGGTCTGGAGATGAATCGCATCCGGGCAGAGAGGCTCCGGTTCTACTCTGACGTTCTCGATTCGAACCTCCAACTCGCCAACTCAAAAACCGCTTTACTGGAAGTACTTGGTGCCGGCGATCTCACAGGCAAGTTCGACATAGTCGAGACATTAGCAGCCGCAGTTCAACCCGTCCAATTAAGCGAACTTCAACAACTTGCTCTGCAGAGCCGCCCTGATCTTGTCGCTGCTCAACAGCGACTTGAGCGAAACCGTAGAGAAGTCGAGGTACAGAAGGCCGATGCAATGCCAAACGTGACTCCGTCGTTTGGATACAAGCGCGACTTTGGAGTAAATACCGCCGCATTTGGTATCACCCTACCTATTCCTTTGTTCAATCGCAACCAGGGCGGAATCACTAAAGCGAGTGCACAGTTGGAACAGCAGAGGTATGAAGTGACTCGCTCCCTTCTTGCTGTCCGGCGAGAGGTGCAGCAGGGATACCAGACATTAGAAAGCCAAGCCGAACGTCTTCGTGCGCTCGAAAAAGAGTATGTACCTGCGGCCAAAAAGGCACATGAGATCGCTCAAGAGTCGTACCGCCTCGGAGCTTTGGATCTAATCGGGCTGCTCGATGCCGAGCGCGTGTACCGCGAAACCCTGCGTGCATACAACGTTGCACTGTTTGACTACAAGATTGCCGTGTTTCAGCTGGAAGCCTCAGTAGGAAAGGAATTCTGACGTGAATAGAAGGGTACTGATTGCGGGTATTGTGGTTGTCGTTCTTGTTGTCGCTGGGGCATTGCTGCTGCGCTCACGAAAGTCGTCTTCTGAACTACACGAAGAGAAGAAAGATCCGAACACCGTCGAGATCAGCCTCGATGCACAGCGAAATGGCGGCATGGAGCTAGCCAGCACAGAGGAGCGTCGCCTTCAACAGGTTGTAACAACAACGGGCGTCATTTCTCCAGACGAAGCACGCGTCTCTCACATTGTCCCGTTATCACAAGGGGTGATTGAGGACGTATTTGTACAGCTCGGTGACCGAGTGAAAAGGGGACAGCCCCTCCTCATATACGACAGCATTGAATTGGGCGAATCAGTTGGCGAATACAAGAATTTGCTCGGCGGCCTAGACAAGGCACTGGCTCAGCAGGAGGTAGCTAAGAAGTCCCTAGAGCGCGCCAATTCGCTGATTGCAGTTGAGGCAATCTCGCCACGTGAGCTCGAACTTCGCAGAGCAGAATACCAACAAGCAGCGGCCGAGGTCGATAGCCGACGAGCGGAGGCTTCGAGGGCAGAAGAAAAGCTCCACCGGTTCGGTCTTACGGATCCGGACATTAAGCACCTAAACAGCACGGAACACGCAATCCATCGCACCGCTTCCCACAACACAGTTCGCGCTCCTCTTGCCGGAGTGGTGACAAAGTACGAAGTTTCTAAAGGTGAGGTCGTCGGGCGCGATAAGGAACTGTTTACGATCGTCGACACCAGTACTTTATGGGCCCTAGCGGATGTTTATGAAAAGGACATTCAGGATGTCGCCCGTGGCGGCGAGTGCCTAGTAACGCTGGCTTCATATCCTAAGGAGGTGTTCCGAGGAAAAATTGCATATCTAAGTGACTCATTAGACCCAGCGTCCCGAACCGCCAAGCTGCGATGCGTACTTCCCAACAATGATGGCCGAGTGAAGCTAGAGATGTTTGCGACTGTGACAGTTCCGACCAAGGAGTCGCGTACCGGAATCGCGGTCCCATCTGCGGCAATTCAGGAGATCAACGGACAGCCGGTGGTATTTGTTCAGATCGAACCAACAAAGTTCGAAAAACGAATCGTGGAACTGGGCGAACGGACTCCGGAGAGCGCTGAAATCAAGTCGGGGTTAAAAGTCGGAGAGAGAGTAGTTGCCAAGGGCAGTTTCTATGTGAAATCTGCGCTAATGCGCGAATTTATCGGCGGGGAGGAATAGAACCGCAATGAATAAGGTCGTCGAGTTCGCGCTTCGCAACCGGTTCCTAGTGTTGGTGTTCACCTCGGTCGTCATCGGTGTCGGTATCTGGGCCATGCGGGTCCTGCCGATTGATGCGGTTCCAGATATTACGCCGAACCAGGTCATTGTACTAACGGATGCGCCCGGCTTAGGTCCGGTCGAGGTGGAACGCCTCATCACATTTCCCGTCGAGACTGCAATGAGCGGCCTGCCCGGCGTGACAGAAATTCGCTCTATATCACGCTTCGGTTTGTCTTCCGTGACAATCTTCTTCAAGGAAGACATGGACATCTACTTCTGTCGCCGTCTGATCATGGAGCGCCTGCCGCAAGCCAAGGAAGCGATTCCCGCCGGTTTTGGTACGCCTGAAATGGGTCCTATCACAACGGGGCTCGGCGAGATCTATCAGTTTGAAGTCCGCGGACAGGGCTACTCTTTGATGGATCTGCGCAGCATCTTGGAGTGGGATATTGCACCACTGCTGCGGTCTGAGCCTGGGGTAGTGGAGGTCAATTCCTACGGCGGCGAACTAAAAACCTACGAAGTACAGCTTGATGCCGGCCGCCTCGTCAGCTACGACATCCCGCTGGCAAAAGTATTTGAGGCGCTAGAGCGCAACAACTTTAACTCGGGCGGCGGCTACATCGAGCACAACCAAGAGCAGTACGTTGTTCGCGGGGAAGGGTTGGTCGGATCTCTTGAGGATATTGGCAACATTGTGGTCGGCGCGACGAAGAACGGCACGCCCATTTACATCAAGAATCTGGGTGGAGTGCGTTTTGCGCCGATGATCCGGCAAGGAGCAGCCACGCGCGATGGCAGGGGCGAAGCCGTAACCGGCGTCGTGATGATGCTGATCGGCGAAAACTCGCGTGTGGTCGCACAGCATGTTTCCGAACGATTGCAGGAAATCCAAAAGACCCTTCCGCCCGGAGTCAAAGTCGATCCATATTACGACCGAACCTCTCTTGTCCAAAAGACGATCAAGACTGTAGAGAAGAACCTGGTCGAAGGTGCTTTGCTGGTTGTCGTTATTCTGCTTTTACTGCTTGGAAACGTTCGAGGCGCCTTGATCGTGGCCTTGGCTATTCCCCTTTCGATGCTGGCGGCTTTTAGTGGCATGGTATGGACTGGAATCAGCGGGAATCTAATGAGCCTGGGAGCGATCGATTTCGGTTTGATCGTGGATGGCTCAGTAGTGATGGTCGAAAACATCGTCCGTCACCTTGCCGAAGCGAGAAAGAAAGGTGAGCGCAATACCTTTGCCGTGATTCTGGATTCCTCCCGCGAAGTTGCACGCCCCGTTTTCTTCGCGGTGCTGATCATCACCGTCGTCTACCTGCCTATTCTTACTCTGGAGGGTGTCGAAGGCAAGATGTTCCGCCCCATGGCATGGACGGTCATCTTTGCGCTCGTTGCATCGTTGGTGTTTGCTCTGACACTGATGCCGGTGCTGAGTTCCTTCTTCGTAGCCGGCAAGGTCAAAGAAGATGAGTCGAAGCTGATTCACTATGTGAAGGAGCGATATATCCCATGGCTGAGGAAGGCGACGAACCGCCCTGCAGTCACAGCTATGCTCGCAGCGGGGGCATTCGCGATCGGGATTGTTGTTGCGGCGTTCATGGGCGCCGAGTTCATTCCCCGGCTAGACGAGGGCACATTTGCTATCCAATCCTGGCGATTACCGAGTGTCTCGCTCTCGGAATCCATCCATAGCACAACGATGGCAGAGAAGGTGCTCAAGCAATTCCCCGAAGTCCAGACTGTCGTTTCCCGTACAGGGCGGGCTGAAATTGCTACTGATCCAATGGGAGTCGAGGTCAGCGATGTCTACGTCATTCTGAAACCACGTGAACAGTGGACGACAGCATCAACGCGCGAAGGCTTAATTGAGGCATTCGATAAGGCACTTAAGAAAAGCGTACCTGGAAACATATTCAGTTATTCGCAGCCAATTGAGCTGCGCATGCAGGAACTGATCGCTGGAGTGCGGTCAGATGTAGCGATCACCCTGTTCGGCGGTGATCTTGAAATGTTGCGGCAAAAGGCGGACGAAATCGTGCGAGTTGTCGGCCAAGTCAAGGGTGCAGCGGATGTTAAGGCAGAACAGATTGGCGGCTTGCCATACCTGCGAGTAGAAGTCCGCCGCGACCAGATAGCACGCTATGGCATAAATGCGCGGGATGTTCTGGACGCAGTGGAGACAATTGGGGGAAAAGAAGTCGGTCAGGTACTCGAAGGCCAAAAGCGATTCGCGTTGCAGGTTCGCTTCCAAGCCCAGGATCGTGACGCGCTTGAAAAGATTGGAAACTTGAAGGTTGCCGATCCCCAAGGGCGGCTGATTCCGCTCAGCCAGTTAGCTGATCTACGCAAGGAAGTAGGTCCGGCTCAGATCAGCCGCACCAACGGTCAGCGCAGGATTAGCGTGGAAGCGAACGTTCGCGGTCGCGATTTGTCAGGGTTCATCAAGGAAGCGCAGGCTGCCGTTTCAAACAAGGTATCTCTCCCCACCGGGTACTGGGTCACGTGGGGCGGCCAATTTGAAAACCTACAACGGGCCACAGAGCGTTTGGCCATTGTCGTACCTCTATCCATGTTATTGATCTTCTTCCTGCTGTACACAACGTTCAACACAGTTCGTCCAGCCGTGCTGATCTTTCTGAACGTCCCTGTGGCAGCATCGGGAGGCGTGATAGCGCTGGCGCTTCGGGGAATGCCACTGAGCATCTCGGCTGGTGTCGGCTTTATAGCTGTCTCCGGCGTTGCGGTCATGAACGGAGTCGTGCTCCTTTCACACATCCTGAGCCTGAGGCGTGAGGGTGTTGAACTTCACGAGGCAACGGAGCGTGGCTCAGTTGAGAAGATGCGAGCAATGATCATGGCACCTCTTGTTGCCGGCCTCGGCTTCTTGCCGATGGCAATTTCGAGCAGCGCAGGCGCCGAGGTACAACGTCCGCTGGCTACCGTGGTTATCGGTGGGCTTATCACCTCCACGCTGCTGACCCTCTTCGTGCTGCCCAGCCTTTACAAGTGGTTTGAGGGACGGCGCGAGGAAGTTGAAATTTAGGAGACAGTCATGAAAGAGATAAAGGCAGTAATTCAGCCGTTCATGCTTTCAAAAGTGGTGGAGGCTTTGAAGGAAATAGAAGGTTTACCGGGTGTGACTGTGTCGGAAGTGCGCGGTTTCGGCCGCGCACGCGCTGCCGGTTCGCCAAACCCGGTGCTCGATGAAGGAATCGAGTACGTGAAGAAAGCGAAGCTGGAAATTGTTGTTCCTGATCAATTGGTGGAACCGGTACTACGGGTGATCACGGAAATAGCGCACACCGGGAACGCCGGAGACGGGAAGATCTTTGTTTATCCCGTCTACGACGTCGTGAAAATACGATCCGGCGAGCGAGGCGAAAGAGCAATTTGATGAGGAACTATGGCTCATTCTGATCACAAAGCATCGAGTCACATTGTTGCCGAACCTTCTTTCAACGGAACTGCCAAAGGGACCGTGTGCGATTTACGTGTCGGAGGAATGGACTGCGCAAGCTGTGCCGACGAGATTCGCCACGCACTTGAGCGGCTCAAGGGCATTGAGGATGTCAGTGTGGATGTGGTCGGCGGGAAGGTCCAAGTTGTGTATGCCGAAGGTTCATTGGCTCGCGGCGACTTAGCGGGCGCAATTCGGCGTCTCGGGTACAGGGCAGAGGATGGGGACGCGAACTCGGCAGCGTTCATCATTGAGGGAATGGACTGTGCCGATGAGGTCCGGCAGATTGAGGACAAGCTTGGCAATCTCCCTGATGTAAAAAAACTTCAGTTCGATCTCATGCGTCGTCGCCTCGTTGTCGAAGGGAGCATCGCTGCGACGGAAGTGGAGCGAGTTGTAAAGCAACTCGGAATGCGAGCGCGTCGGGAAGGAGAGGAAATTCGTCACGTCGGCTTCTGGGAAAGACGCGAACGGCTGGTGGTGACTGTAGTTTCAGGCTTGTTGCTTGCTCTTGGGGGCATCGCAATCCTGGCAGGGGCGCCACGGTATGTACTTGTTCCTATTTTGGCTGGGTCAGCAGTTGCAGGAGGTTGGTTCATTGCTCCGCGTGGCGTCCGAGCGGCGCGAAGCGGCGTCCTCGACATGAATTTCCTCATGACAGTCGCGGCGGTCGGCGCGGCCGCAATCGGAGAATGGGGAGAAGGCGCGTCGGCGATGTTCCTGTTCTCAGTTGCACAGATGCTCGAGGTCTACTCGATGGATCGTGCACGGAACGCGATCAAGGCGCTCATGAGTTTGTCGCCTCCGGAAGCGACAGTACGGCGAGATGGTACGGAGATTTCAATCCCGGTTCAGGATGTCAGGCTGGACGAGACTATCGTCATCAAACCTGGCCAGCGAATCCCTCTGGACGGAACGGTTACTTCCGGCGCCTCGGCAGTCAATCAGGCCCCAATAACTGGCGAATCCATTCCCGTAGACAAGGAACCCGGGTCGGATATTTTCGCGGGTTCGATCAATGAAAACGGCCTACTCGAAGTTCGGGTCACCAAGCTCGTAGAAGACACGACCCTTGCGCGTATCACCCACGCGGTCGAAGAGGCACAGGCTTCGCGGGCACCTTCACAATCATTTGTTGATCGCTTTGCGCGGATCTATACGCCAGTCGTCGTGCTGGGGGCAATTGCAGTAGCCGTTGCTCCTCCATTACTCGGCGTCGGCACGTGGGGAACATGGTTTTATCGTGCACTCACCATGCTGGTGATCGCCTGTCCGTGCGCGTTGGTTATTTCCACTCCGGTCTCGATCGTAAGCGGCCTAGCTGCTGCGGCGCGAGGAGGTGTGCTGATCAAAGGCGGTATTCATCTCGAGAATTTCGGGCGAACCACGACAATTGCCTTCGATAAGACAGGGACCCTCACGAAGGGACAGCCCACGGTGGTTGACGTGATGGCGTTTGACGGCGCGAGCGCAAACGAGGTGCTCCAGCTTGCGGCGAGCCTAGAACAGGGTTCCGAGCACCCGCTCGCGCAAGCCATCCTTCGAGAGGCGAAGAGTCGCGGTTTGGTCTTGGCTCCCATTGACCAATTCGAGTCACTCGCTGGACGGGGAATCCGAGCACGTGTGAACGGCGCCACTCTATACCTCGGCAACGAAAAACTCTGCCATGAAATGGGTGCTTGTACCCCGCCCAGTGAGGACGCACTTTTCAGTGCGCAGGCTCAGGGCCAGACAGCGGTCGTAGTCTTTTCCGAGAGCGCCCCGCGAGGGATTATTGCCCTTGCAGATGAACCGCGGCCCGAAGCGCCTGAAGCGATTCGTCTGCTGAAACTGTATGGCGTACGGCGACTTGTAATGCTCACCGGTGACAACAAGGACACAGCTCGAGCCATTTCCAAACGGCTCGGGATTGATGAGTTCAAAGCAGAGCTCATGCCCGACGACAAAGTGACAGTAGTCCGCGAACTGGAAAACCATGGTGGGCGAGTGGCGTTTGTTGGAGACGGTGTCAACGATGCGCCTGCGCTCGCTGCAGCCACTGTTGGTGTGGCGATGGGAGCCGCCGGAACCGACGTGGCGCTTGAAACAGCAGACGTCGCACTGATGGCGGACGACCTTTCACACTTGCCGTTTGCAATGCGTATTTCCCGCGCCACGGCCGCCGTGTTGCGTCAGAACATCATTTTCTCAATTGCGATTAAGGGAGTCTTCTTAGTTTTGGCCCTCTTTGGTTGGGCGACGCTTTGGATGGCGGTAGCAGCCGATATGGGAGCCTCTCTCGCCGTAATCATCAATGGATTGCGACTGCTGAGAGTGAAACACAATGCACGAAGTATTCGGTAAACGAAGACCACTCCGTCGGATCGTCTGGTTCGACGTGGGAGCGAGTTTCCTTTTCGTGACAATTGGCGTGGTTATGCTGAGCAGGGGGCTGTGGCACACAATTGTGCATCACGATCTGATGCTGCGGAGCTTGATCGGCGGTCTGCTCTTTTGCACGGTCGGAACTCTGTTCGGCATTGAAGGGCTAAGAACATCGTACTCACATCAACGCAAACTGCGTGCAAAAATAAGTAAGCGACACCGAACTGTGAATCTGTAGGCCACGCCGCGCGAGCACCGGCGTATTGCCTAAGTCCAGAGTAACCATGATCATCGCCCATGAGGATAGGTGATGAGATGGTGCACAATCGCGACCACAATCAGTGCAGTCAATGCGCCCACAATGAAGAAGATTTTCTCGCGTCGCGTCATGCTCGTACCATCTTATACACTGAGCCTGGAGTGTTGGTATGCGGAATCTATTCGCGGTCATGATACTCAGCTCCGTGCTGTGCCTGAGCTGCTCTCGGGAGCCTTCGCCAAACACCTCGCACCAAAATCCGGAAGGAAGTGCCTCGCCCGCCGCGAAGTCGCCGGACCGCTCCAGTGAGAATCGCCACGTCTATCTCTCTTCGACGGATCTGGCAAAGGAGCTGAGGGAGCATTGCGGGAAAGCGAGCGATGCCCTAAATCGTGCCGCAGCACTGGTATCGGCGCGCATGCCAGACACGAAGCGGCTATCCGTGCAAATGGACGATGCGAAGAAGAGCATGTCTACCTGTATGACTATGGTTCACGGGGTTGAGGAAAGTGCATTAGGCGCCGGAGCGGAACAGAGCAGCGAGCGGAAGTGAGCGCTACCGGAAACAGTTCAAACGTTGCCCTTGGTAAACGGATCGCGCTGATCAGCATTGCGGTGAGCGCCACGCTTTCAGTGGTCAAAATCGTCATTGGTTTACTCGCGCACTGCGTTCCCGTTAAAACGGCAGATGCTGCGGGCAGAGGACGCACCCTGCTGATGAGCCGGTGCTTCCGAAGGACGGGCAACCCGGACGTTATCAGCTCGCCTGGTTGGGTTAGTACCGACAAACGCGCAAGTGTTCAGAAAACAGGATCATCGCGAGGCGTCGGCAATGGAAAGCTATTCGCGCCTTGCCCGTGGGTGGGGTGAAGAAGCCTCCTGCAGGTAGCAGGAGCCCTTAGGTGGGTGGGATCACGGGCTGGCGAACCAGAAGAAAAGGCACCCGGATAGTCTCCGAGTGCCTGAATTGTAGATCGTACAGTTTACGCAGCGGGTTTCGCGGCTGTCTTTTTCGCAGCGGTTTTCTGCTTACTCTCCTGCTTGTCTCGCTTGGCGGCAAACTCCTGCTCGACCGCTTTGCGGACCTTCACTACGTCCACGCGATGCCGTTTGGCCGTTGTAGTCAGAGCATCTGCATCGCTTTGGGATGGGTGGTCCGCAACCTCCAGCAAGGTGACCTCGATCAGCAGCTTTGATAGCGCTGCCTCATCCGCTTGCCGCAGCAGCTTTGCGATGGCCTGCTGCACCTGCGGATACGTCACCTCGCTGCCTGTCTTTTCAATCAGCTTGTGCCTCCGCGCGAACACTTCTTTCCTCATGGGTTCGAGCCTATTCAGCAGCGCACTCGCTACCAGAACGAGGTCGGCACGGTCGAGCGGAGAACCAACGCGCTTGAGCACTTCGGCCAGCGTGCGGTGCCGCACCGTGGTTTCGAGCTTCTGCCGTTCCAGTTCCTTGCGCCGCTGTTCACGCTCCTTTGCCATCTGCTCTGGATTGGGTGCGGCTCGGTCGGCGAAGTGAACGGAACAAGTCGGATCGGTGCATACCTTTACGATGTGACCACGTTCCGTGCCGTCCACCACAATCGCCTCGCTCATTTGCTTGCATGGCTTCTGGTGTGGCGAGAGTGGCGCTTTTGACTTCCTGTTCTTCGCCGAAAGATTCAAGGCGACGTAACGGTTGCGTCCAAGCACGGCATCATCGCCGCGCGTTCCGTAGCTGGTCGTGATTTGTACCAGCTTCGGTTTCTCGGCAATCTGTCGCTCGACGAGTTTGCTGAGCTTGTTGTTGTAGCAATGCTGATCGGTACAACTATCTTTCAACGCTGCATCGAAGAGCAGCGTGTTGTATCCGGTTCGTTTGGGGCAGTTCGTACAACTCCCGGCTTCTGGCACAAGTGTTTCATCGCCCTTGTCGAACGCCACGGCATCAAGTGAGAGCAGGATGTTCTGCTCAAGCCATGCCGTCAACTCCCGCACGGGCAGCAATACGCGACTTTCTTTGCTGCCACTCCAGACGGTACGGAATGCCGCATCGAATGCGAGTTGCTGTTCTGATTGCGGCAGTTTGGCAATTTCCAGCGCGTGTCCTACTCCGATCTGGTCTGCCAAGAAGGCCTCGGCAATGGATGGAATCAGTTCGGTCAAGCGCAACCGAGTTGCCACGAAAGCCGGACTCTTTCCAGCCTTGGCAGCCAAACTCTGGATGTCGTACTGAAGCCCATCCGTGTGCAGAAGCACGTGGAAGGCGAAGGCTTCCTCCAGAGGATGCACGCCTTCGCGCTGAATGTTCTCGACCAACTGAGCCTCGGCACAGGCGGCGTCCGAGAGTTCCACAACCCGCACAGGAACGGTTTCGAGTGCTGCCAGTTTGGCGGCACGCAATCTGCGTGCTCCGGCAACGACCTCGTACTTGCTTTCTTCGATCTCGCGAACAAGCAAGGGCTGTAACACTCCTTGGGCCGTAAAGCTGGCAGCCAGTTCCGCTAGGCTGTGTTCATCGAAGCGGCGGCGTGGGTTGGTGGGCGATTCCTGCAACTGTACGACAGGCAGATTGCGGTATTCATTGTTGTTGATGCTAACTGCGGTAGACATGACGATTTGCTCCTTTCGAGTAATAGGTGAAAGTCGAGCGGACAGACACACTTCGCCTGTCCGCGCCTATGGTGCGGTGCGGTTAGGCGGCGGTCTGTGCCGCTTCCGTGGTTGAAAACTGAGAGTCGGGACCTTCCTGTGAAATGGATTCTTTCGTCTGGATTCCCGAGAGGATCGCGGAAGCTGTTTGCTGGACGACTTCAAGGCTTTCCATCAGCAACTCGGCGTTGCCGTGGTAAAGCTGGATGTAAGCAGCGCTGGTGTTGGCGTTCAGGCCGATGGCTTTTGCGACGACAAAGGCGACTGCTTCCGCTTCCGTCTCTCGCACCGTCTTGGTAGTTGCCGTGCGCCGCTCGGCCTTGTGCAGAAATTCGTGCGCGGTCTCGTGAACAAGAGCGGCGAACTCCTCGGCCTTCGTCTGTCCGGGCAGCAGCGCGATTCTGCCGCCGTAGGAAACACCCAATGCAGGCGCGATGTCTTCGCTGTACTCCAAGGCGATTCCGCGTGAAGAGACAAACTCCCGCAAGCGGTCGTGATATTCGCCGACTTCTCCGGTGGTCTCTCCGAGCGTTGGCAGTGGTGCGCCGTCGGTCTGCGCCTCATCCCACACGTAGACGCGACGAAAGCCGAGCAGAGCGGACTTGTTCGAGTCGATTTCTTCGCTCTCCTGCTTCCGCTTCTTGCGGTTCTTGCCAATCATGGGCGCAAGAATGGCGATGCCCTTTTCCCCGCGTTTTACGCGGCGGCCTAGCTCGTTCCACGTTCTCATCCCTGCAACATGCGTTGCCGTGGGTCTCTGCCGCGCAATCAGCAAAACATTTCCGAACGAGTAGTTGTGAAAATGAGCCATTGCGTCGAGGAAGGCGGTGAGGGCTTCGCTGTGTCCGGCTTCGAGTTGCTGGATGAGATACTGCACGTTTTCGCGGATGAGCTGCTGTGCGGTCGCGGGCTTCCGGTTATTACTGCCGGAAGCCGCATTGACGGCGGCTGAGCCGTTGCTGTTGTTGTTGCTTTGATATTCCATTGTTTTTTCCTTTGTCTGCCCTGTGGGGCGTTTTTTTCTTTCACCTGGGAGCGAAGCGAAGGAAAAAACGAACCACAGGGAGACAAAGAGGAACGACAGAGGGCGAGGGTGAAGGACCGAGTGGCGGGCGTGGCAAGTGCCAAACAGCTTTATCGTTTGGCGCGCGGACGCGCTGTCCCGAAGGGCCGTCCCGGAGCGTAGCGGAGTGGGCGCACTCGCCCGGCGGAAGTGCGGGGAACGGCGCGCGTAGGCGCAATCCGAGAGGTTGGCTTTACGTGCATGGAGTCAGGAAAGCAGGTCTCAGGTGGAATCTTCTGATTCTGGGCGGAGCTGGGATTGTGGTCTCCGTGCAACAGAGTGTGGGCGTGGATTTATATCTAAACGGAATAAGTCGGCTCAAAAAGATATAGATCGACTGAAGATTTCCGGCCTAACTTGAGCGTGCCGGGTTGTCTTTCGATTGGTTTGGTGAAAATCGCCGCCGATCAGCAAGCAGGACAACCAGTGCGATTTCACGCTTGAGGTGCGGGACGGTGAAGTTGATCAATACGAAACAAGTGTCCGCGATTCTTGATTTGCCAGAGAGCACGCTGCGGTATTGGCGGTGGGCAGGGCTGGGGCCGCCGTATATCAGACTCGGCGGCGGGACGTCCTTCCCTTAAGCATTTCCCTTTAGCCATTCGCGCTGTTTCCATTCTTTCTTTCCACGGCAATTCGCCTGAGGAGAGCGGCACCTTTCTGGCGGTGAATGAAGAAGCCTCGGTGCGAGAACGTTCGCACTCTCGGCGGATCAGGGAATTCCGTCCATTGCAATTGTCGACCACTGATATTAAGTTCGTTCCAGCGACACCAGTGAAGCGGAGAGGAAAGTGTATGTCCCGCCGAACTGGTCAGAACGGCCACATTGAAGTGAGCGGTAAATGGTGGGTTGTTCGTTGGTGGATGGATGTACCGGGACAGGAAGAGAGAAGGCACATGCGAGCCAAGATATGCCCGATCTCCGGTCCCGGTTGCATATCCAAATCAGAAAGAGAACGGCGCGCCCGTGAAATCATCACGGGGAGCGGAGCGGATACAGTTGAGCTCTTCGACAAGGTGGTGAAACAGGCTCACGGCGTCACATTCCGCCAGCAAGCGAAGTGGTGGCTGAACCACATTCAGCGTCGCAAGCGCAAACCATTAGCAAATGCGACGTTGGAACTTTGGAAAGGCTGCTTGGATAATTGGATCAACCCGAATATCGGAGACCTGCCGCTATCCGAGGTCAACAATGCAGTGCTCAAAACACTCGTTGCCAGAATGTCGGAAGGCGGTTTGTCGCCGAAGACGATAAGTGATAACTACGTGCCAGTGGTCAAGATGGTGGTGGCTTCCGCTGTCGATGAGGAAGGAGAGCAAATCTATCCGCGCAAGTGGAATCACGAGTTCATCGATCTGCCCGTCGTCGAAAAGGACAAGCAGAACACGCCGTCCTTTTCTGCTGAGGTAATGAACGGTTTGGTGCGATGGAAGAAGTCACGGGAACGGATGATTTTCATCCTGTGCGGTGCGGCGGGTTTGAGAATCGGAGAGGTGCTCGGTATCGAAATCGACAAGCACATGTCGTCCGACTTCCTGACTCTCTACATCAAGCAGAAGGTTCGTCACGGGAAAGTCGAACTGCGGCTCAAGACTGCGAACGGCTTTCGTCAGGTCGATCTTCACCCGAGCATTGCCGAGATGCTCAAACAGTTCATTGGCGACCGCAAGACGGGATTCCTCTTCTGTACTCGAAAAGGAAAACCAGTGTCGCCAACGAACATAATCAGGCGTCATCTGCATAAGGCGCTGAAAGAACTCAAATACGTGAATCCGTTTACGGGAACGCACAAAGCTGGAAACCATGCGTTTCGTCGTTTTCGGAATACGTACCTGCGGAATTACACGGAGTGCCCTGCGGGACTATACAAATACTGGATGGGTCATGCGGGGGAGGATATGAGCGACCTCTACGACAAGATCAAAGAGGACGTGGCATTCCGCAGAAAATGGGCAGAACGGTGCGGATTCGGATTCGAATTGCCCTCAGTTGTACCGAATGTACCGAAAACTGCACAAAAAAACGAAGCAGTAGAGGCAGCGTAAACAATTGAGAATGCGAGAGAAAGATTGGTCGGGGAGAGAGGATTTGAACCTCCGACCCCCTGGTCCCGAACCAGGTGCTCTACCAGGCTGAGCCACTCCCCGACTAGGAAGGCGCGACGAAGGCAGGAAAGAACTCGTCGCTACATTTTTATTATAGCAGAGCCCGAATGCGAGCCATGGCACGGCCAATCTCCTGCTCCATTGCTCTGCCGTTCAGTAAAAATTCCGAATCGGCAATTTCATTTGAACCCCAAACTTTTGTGATGTTTGTAACCGGAAATCTCGCGATGGATTCTTGACCTCTAAGAAAAGGTAGGTTACTCTACACGGACTTTATGCATTTCAACGCCATCTCGGTGAGCCTGTCGACGGTCATTATGACAGTGACACGAATTATTGTGCTCCCAGGGATGGCGGACTCGAAATGATCTAAAGCAAAGTTCAGAGAGATTCGAGCCCACCGCCAATAAGACGGTGGGCTTTCGTGTTTTAGGTGTGAATTTTGGCGCGACCCGAGACAGCGGGGCGGCGAGAAATGCGGGTTCCGCAACTCCTCGCTACTTGGGGCGCTCCGGATAACGGCATTGATAGGAAAGGTTGCCGAAAATGATCGTGATGAAGTTTGGTGGGACGTCGGTGGAGGACGCCAAGGCGATTCGGCGGGTGGCACAAATTGTTCGCTGGCGCCTCACGAAGAGTCCGCTGGTAGTGGTAAGTGCCTTGGCCAAGATGACGGATGCGCTGGTTCGGATGGGCGAGGCTGCGGAGCGGAATGAATTGGCGCCGGCGCTCGATGAACTCGCGAGGTTTGAGGCGCGGCACGTTGAGGCCGCGCGTGAGCTGGTATCGGGCCAGGAACTGAATTTTCTGCTTGCGGCTTTCGAAGAGAACGTTAAATCGCTGGAGTTGTTGCTCAAGGGCGTGGCAGCGCTTGGGGAGCTTTCGAATCGCACTACCGATCTCATTCTTTCTTATGGGGAGGTTTTGTCGAGTTTGTTGGTTGCGGCGGCGTTCCGCGCGGAAGGACTTGCTGGAGTTCATGTTGATTCGCGCGAATTGATGGTGACTGACGCGATGCACAAGAGTGCGCAGCCCTTATTCGAGCGGACCGGCGAGCGGTTGACCAAAACAGTTGCACCGCTGCTTTCGAAGGGAAAGATTCCGGTGATGGGAGGATTTATCGGCGGAACGGAAGACGGCGAGGTGACGACGCTCGGGCGTGGCGGGTCGGACTACTCAGCGGCGATTTTCGGCGCGCTGCTTGATGCAGAGGCAATCGAGATCTGGACCGATGTCGAGGGGATGCTCACGACGGATCCGCGACTATGCCCGGACGCGCAGCGAATCCGCACGATCAGCTTCGACGAGGCGGCAGAGCTTGCATATTTCGGAGCGAAGGTGCTGCATCCCGCTACGTTATTGCCGGCAGTGGAGCGCGATATCCCCGTCTACGTGCTGAATTCACGGAAGCCACGGAGCAGTGGGACGTGCGTTCGCAGCAAGGTGGCGCCCAGCCGGACGACGTTCCGAGCAATCGCTGCGAAGAAGGGATCGACGGTGATTAACCTACGCGCGCCGCGGATGCTGATGGCCTCGGGCTTCCTGAAAGCGATGTTCGACATACTCGCGAAGCATCGCTGCCCGGTGGACCTGGTGTCGACCTCGGAAGTGAGCGTGTCGCTGGTGGTCGATCCGTCGCACGATGTCGCGGCCATGGTTCCGGAACTAAGAGAGTTGGGTGAGGTGGATGTCGAGCCTCGCAAGGCGATTGTGTGCCTGGTGGGGAAGGACATTCGCGGGACGGTCGGTATTGCGGCGAGCGTGTTTCGCGTGCTGGCGGACGCCGGCGTGAATATCCACATGATTTCGCAGGGCGCCTCGGAGATCAACATCAGCGTGGTCGTCGATGAAGAGGCGGTGCCAAAGGCAGTAGCAAAACTGCACGCACATTTCTTTCCGAAAAAAGAAGTATTACGAAAACACGAAGTCACAAAGGTGAGGAGAGCGATTGATGTCGAAGACAGGGAATTTCATCTGGCTTAATGGAGAGTTGCGGGATCAGCATGCGGCGCAGTTGCCGTTTTTGACGGCGGGTCTGCATTACGGCGTCGGGGTATTCGAGGGTATCCGGTGCTACCAGGCGGATCGCGGGCCGGCGGTATTTCGGTTGAAAGACCATATGCGTCGGCTGGAGCAGTCGGCACAGGTTCTCGGGTGGCGCGAACTGCCGTACTCGGTGGATGAACTCTGTGACGCGGTGCTGGAAGTGGTCGCCGCGAATGGTTTTGGAAACTGCTACGTTAGACCACTGGTGTATCTCGCCGAGGGCGGATGGAATTTGTGTATCGATAACGGTGAGCCTCACGTTGGTATCGCCGCGTGGAATTGGGAAGCGTATCTTGGTCATGAGGCGCTGGAGCGCGGCGTCCGCGCCAACACCTCGTCGTTCACCCGGCACCACGCGAACGTGACGATGACGAAGGCAAAGATCTGCGGGAATTACGTGAACTCGGTGCTGGCCAAGACCGAGTCGGTGCGGCTGGGATTCGACGAGGCGATCATGCTCGACCCGCAGGGGTACGTCGCCGAGTGCACGGGAGAGAACCTGTTCCTGGTGCGCAAGGGAGCTATCTACACGACGCCAGCGGCCGGCGTGCTTGAGGGCATCACGCGGGACAGCATCATTGCACTGGCGCGCGATCTGGGATATAGCGTGACGGAGCAGCCGGTTTCGCGGGACCAGCTGTATTTCGCCGATGAAGTCTTTGTGTCGGGTACGGCTGCCGAGGTGATCGGGCTGCGCGAGATTGATTTCCGCAAGATCGGTGGGGGCGAGACGGGCCCGGTGACGCAGCGGTTGCAGCGCGCATTTACCAAGGCAGTTCGAGGCAAGCACAAGTTTTCTGCACGGTGGCTGGATTATGTGAAGGTGCCGGCACGGAGCGAGGCAGCAAAGGAGGCGGGGCTTGGTAACGTCGCCGCAGGTGACTAAAGAAGCGAGCGAGGCGCGCGACGAGCGATGCAAGGTTGGACTGATCGGGTTCGGCACGGTCGGACGCTCGGTCGCACGCATTCTCACGGCCGGGGCTGGGCAACTCCACTTGACGCACGTCTACAACCGCAACATCGATCGCAAGAAGGTCGATTGGGTGAAGCGCGAGGTCGTGTGGACGGAAAATGTCGATGACGTGCTGACGTCCGACTGCGATGTCGTGCTGGAACTGATCGGCGGATTGGATCCGGCAGAGGAGTGGGTGCGTCGGGCGCTGGAGTCGGGCAAGTCGGTGGTGACGGCCAACAAACAGTTGATGGCCCGCTGCGGCCCGGAGCTGTTGCAGCTGGCAGCGGAGCATGGGTGCCATCTTCTATATGGTGCCTCGGTCGCGGGCGGCATCCCGGTGCTGCTGGGCTTGCAGGAAGGACTCGCGGGCGATCGCATCCAGCGCATCAGCGGCATTTTGAACGGCACGTGCAACTTCATCCTTAGCCAGATTGAGAATGCGGGGATCTCGTTCAGCGAGGCGCTGGAGCAGGCGCAGGCGAAGGGATTTGCAGAGGCAAATGCGTCGGAGGATATCGACGGGTTCGATGCGAGGGCAAAGCTGACGATCCTGGCGCGCACGGCACTGAACGCGTCGTTGGAACCGGAGCAGGTGGAGACGCACAGCATTCGTGAGGTGGAGCAGATCGACTTTGCTTACGCGCACGATTTGGGGTGCACCATACGACAGATTTCTCGGGCAGAGTTACAGGGTGACACGTTGTACGCGCGGGTGCAGCCGTGCCTGGCGCCGCAGAGTTCGGCGCTGGCGCGGGTGACGGGCAGCCAGAACGTCGTTGTTTCGAAGGGCGAGTTCGGCGGCGAAACAGTTTTCTCAGGACACGGTGCCGGTGGTGATCCAACGGCGGTGGCGGTGGTTTCCGACCTGCTGTGGCTGGCACGGAATCGTGAGAATCAGGCAAGTGTCGGTTGGAGTGCGGCGCGAAAGCTGAAGGTGAGCGGCGATTTCAACAGTGCGCATTACGTCCGGTTCAAAGTAGCGGACAAGCCGGGAATTATTGCGGCTCTGGCGAATGTGTTCTCGGGGCATGGAATCAACATCGATTCGGTGCTGCAGCGGCCGGGATTTTCGAAGGCGTCGTTGCCGTTCGTGATCACGCTGGAGCCGTGTCGCAGCGAGAAGTTGCGCGAGGCGCTGGCGGAAATTCGGAACCTGACTTTCCATGTGGCGGCGCCGGTGGATATGCCGATATTGGGATGAGTACGTGAGTCGCGGCTCCGCTCGGAATGACGATTAGATATGAGACTGCAATGCAGTGAGTGCCACTACGAACTCGATTTGCACGATCGCCGGTTGAGCTGTCCGAAATGTGGTGAACTGCTGGAACTGGAGCCGGAGGTCGAGTGCGAGCCCGGAAAACTGAAGCGGCTCTGGGCGCAGCGGCGAGTCTCCGACGATCCGCGCGATCTGAGCGGTGTCTGGCGCTTCCGCGAGTTTCTTCCGGAGTACCCGGTGGAAGCGGTCGTCACGATGGGAGAAGGGAATTGTCCCATCGTGCGCGGCAACATCACGGCTGAATACGCGGGGTTGCGGAATTTGTGGTTCAAGCACCTGGGGTGGAACCCGACGGCGTGCTTCAAGGACCTGGGAATGACGGTTGGAGTGACGGAGGCGAAAGTCGCAGGCGCAAAAATTGTCGCCTGCGCTTCGACGGGAAATACCTCTGGATCGCTGGCCGCGTATGGGGCGCGTGCTGGGCTGAAGGTTCGAGTCTATCTGCCAGAGGGAAAGATTTCCGTCAACAAGCTGGCGCAGACTCTCGATTACGGGGCCGACGTCGTGCAGATCAAAGGCAGTTTTGATGCGGCGCTGGATGCGGTGATCGAATCCTCAAAAGAGAACATTTACCTTTTGAATTCGATCAATCCGTTCCGGATCGAGGGGCAGAAGACGACGATGTTCCATCTCTGCGAGCAGTTCGGGTGGGATCCGCCGGATTACCTGATCGTGCCGGGCGGGAATCTCGGGAACTCGTCCGCGTTCGGAAAAGGGTTCGAGGAACTGAAGGCGGCGGGGTTGATCGAGCATGTGCCGAAACTCGTGGTCGTGCAGGCGGCAGGGGCCAACCCGCTGGCCCAGATGTGGCGACGCGGAGCGGCGGAACTGGTGCCAGTGGAGCATCCGGAAACGATGGCGACGGCAATTCGCATCGGGAATCCGCGTTCATGGAGGAAGGCGTTGCGTGCGGTGAAGTTCACAGGCGGTTGGGTGATGGATGTGACGGATGAGGAGATCGCCGAAGCGAAGGAAGTGATTGGACGTGACGGTATTGGGTGTGAGCCGGCTTCGGCGACGACACTGGCGGCCCTGCACAAACTGGCGGGCGAGAAGAAGATCGAGGCGGACGCGCGCGTAGTGGCGATCCTGACCGGACACGTTTTGAAAGACACGGAGTTCATCATTCGGCGCGAGCAGGGGCGTTTGCGCGATGCGTCGACGGTGGGGATGAACTGATGGGAATGTCGCCGCAGGAGTTTGAGATTCGGGTACCGGCGTCAATTGCGAACCTGGGGCCGGGATTCGACACGCTTGCTGTGGCAGTGCAGTTGTATCTCACGCTGCGAGTGCGGGCGACGGACGATGCGGAGTCGAAATTGTATTTTCGCTTTGAAGGGCTGCAACTTCAGGGCGAGAACTACATTGAGCGGGCGTTTCGATTTCTGGCGCGCCAGTTGCCGAAAGACTTGCCGTCGCTCAAGGTGGAGGTTCGCAGCGATATCCCGATGAGGTCGGGGCTGGGGAGTAGCGCGGCGGCTACCGTCGCGGGGATCCGGTTGTACGACGCAGTGGCGAGGCCGCTATCGCCGAACCAGATGCTGAATGCGGCGACCGCGCTGGAGGGGCATCCAGATAATGTCGCGGCGGCGCTGCTGGGCGGAATGACCGCGAGCTGCGAGTTGCCGGATGGATCGGCTGTGGCAGTGCAGTTTCGCTGGCCGGAGTCGCTACAGATGATTGTGCTGACGCCGGAGTTTGGGTTGTCGACGCAGGCGGCGCGACAGGTGCTGCCGTCGCATGTGTCGCGACAGGATGCGGTGTACAACCTTCAGCGCGTGGTGCTGCTGATGAGCGCGCTGCAAAACGAGAGTTATGGTTTGTTGCGCGAGGCGCTGCACGACCGGTTGCATCAGCCGTATCGGGAGAAACTGGTGCCGGGATTGGAAGACCTGCTCGGATTGGAGCATCCGGATTTGCTGGGCGTTTGCTTGAGCGGAGCGGGGCCGTCGCTGGTGGGGTTCGCACAGAATAATGTCGAGGCGATTGCGGCGCTCATGCGAAGGACGTATCTGCGGACGGGGAATGCGTGCGCGGTGCGAGTTTTGAGCGTGCATCAGGGTGAGGAGAGTTTGCGCGCGGTAGAATCGGTGCCCCCGACGGTTTGAGCACGGATGCTAAACGTCGGGCCTGAAATCATAAGCTGCCCGATAGCTTCATAAGGATGGCGACAGCGGCTTAATTTCCTTCGGTTGAGGCATTTAGGTGGGGTGATTACAGCAGCAAGAGGGCGCATAAGTTTCAATTGCAGTATTAGGCAAAGTGAATGATATTGATAAAAATATAAATTGGACTAATCATCAAGTTCCGCCCTAAGATGGCACTCACAAAGTTAAAAGGACAGTGCGTCCCAGAACGAATTTTTTATGCCGGATCAACCCAGGAAAAGTGCAGCTATTACGGATGGACCGAACCGCGCGCCGGCGCGGGCGATGCTTCATGCGGCAGGATTTACGAGTGAGGACCTGAAGAAACCGATCATCGGGATTGCGAACACATGGATCGAGATTGGGCCGTGCAACTACCACCTGCGCGAACTCGCGGACCACATTAAGAAGGGCGTGAGAGACGCGGGCGGGACGCCGATGGAGTTCAACACGGTGTCGATCTCGGATGGGATCACGATGGGTTCGCAGGGAATGAAGGCGTCGCTGGTGAGCCGCGAGGTGATCGCCGATTCGATCGAACTCGTCGCGCGGGGAAATCTGTTCGACGGTATGGTGGCGATCTCGGGATGTGACAAGACGATTCCGGGGACGATCATGGCGATCGCGCGCGTTGATGTGCCGTCGGTGATGCTGTACGGCGGATCGATCGCGCCGGGAAAGTTTCACGAGAAGAACGTCACCATCCAGGATGTGTTCGAAGCGGTCGGGGCTCATGCGCGCGGTGCGATGAGCGATGCGGAGTTGCAGATGCTGGAAGAGAGCGCGTGTCCGGGCGCGGGGGCATGCGGCGGGCAGTTCACGGCGAACACGATGTCGATGGTAAGTGAGTTCCTGGGGATTTCGCCGATGGGCGCGAATGCAGTTCCGGCGATGGTCGAAGCGAAGAACAAGGTAGCGTACGAGGCCGGGCAGCTGGTGATGGAACTCTTCAGGGCTGATGTGCGGCCAAGCCAGATCATCACGCGCGACGCGATTGAAAACGCAATTGCGAGCGTCGCCGCGTCGGGCGGATCGACCAACGCCGTTTTGCACCTGCTGGCGATTGCGCACGAGATGGGGATTGAACTGAGCATCGACGACTTCGATCGAATCAATCGGCGCGTGCCGCTGCTTTGCGATCTCAAACCCGGAGGCCGGTTCATGGCAACCGATCTTTACGAGGCGGGTGGGACAAGGTTAGTAGCCAATCGTCTGCTCGAGGCTGGGCTCTTGCACGAAGCCGCGATGACGGTCACGCAGCGAACGATTGCGGAAGAAGCTACTTCGGCAGCGGAGACACCGGGACAAGTCGTGGTTCGGCCGAACGCGCAGCCACTCAAGCCGACCGGGGGGCATGTGATTCTGAAGGGAAATCTTGCACCCGAGGGCTGCGTCGTGAAGGTTGCGGGACATGAGCACCTCAATCATCGCGGACCGGCGCGCGTGTTCGATTCGGAAGAGGACGCGTTTGCGGCGGTGCAGGATGCACGGATCCAGGCTGGCGACGTTGTCGTCATTCGCTACGAGGGGCCGCGAGGCGGTCCGGGAATGCGCGAGATGCTGGGCGTTACGGCCGCGATTGCGGGGATCGCTGAGTTGAGTGACACGGTGGCGCTGCTAACCGATGGACGATTCTCCGGGGCGACTCGCGGCTTGATGGCAGGGCATGTGGCGCCGGAAGCTGCCGTCGGTGGACCGATTGCGGCGATACGCGACGGTGACATGATCACGTTCGATATCGCGAAGAGAGAACTCTCGATGGCGGTGCCGGACGAGGAGATTAAGTCACGGTTGCGGAAGTGGAAAGCGCCGGAGCCTGGATACAAGACCGGGGTGTTCGCGAAGTATGCGGCGACAGTTTCGTCGGCTGCACGTGGGGCGATTACAGAGATCTATCAGGCGGCGGGAACGCCGGATTTCGCCGTGAGCAGCAGAGCCGGGAAGTAAATGCAGGTCCCTCGACTGCGGTCGCGACGCGCTAAGCCACCCCAGCACACCAAATGCGGGCGTGCCGGGGACCCCGGTAAACTGCGGCGCGTGAACAACAAGCGCGATCCTCGCTCGGGATGACGGCCAAATGGGGTGGGGCAAAACGGGATGATGAAGACGGGAGCGGAAATAATCTGGGAGTGTTTGGAGCGCGAGGGCGTGTCCGTCGTGTTCGGGTATCCGGGCGGGGCGATTCTGCCGACCTATGACGCGCTGAAGCACTCCTCTATTCACCACGTGCTGGTGCGTCATGAGCAGGGCGCGACGCACATGGCAGATGGTTATGCGCGCGCGAGCGGCAAAGTGGGCGTCGCGATTGCGACCTCGGGGCCGGGCGCGACCAACATGGTGACGGGCATCGCCACTGCGATGATGGATTCGTCGCCGATCGTGTGCATCACCGGGCAGGTGGGCAGCAAGCTAATCGGCTCAGACGCATTCCAGGAAACGGACATCACGGGGGTGACGTTGCCCGTGACGAAGCACAATTACCTGGTCACGCATGCGAGCGAGATCGCGCAGACCATTCGCGAGGCGTTCTATATCGCAAAGTCGGGGCGGCCGGGGCCGGTGCTCATCGACATCACCAAAGATGCGCAGCAGTCTTCTTGCGAGTTTGACTGGGAGGGCGCAAAGCCGCAACTGCCAGGGTATCGGCCAGATCTTTCGCCGGAGATGGACGAGTACGAGAAGGCGCTGGAGTTGATTCACAACTCGAAGCGTCCGGTGATCCTCGCGGGGCACGGCATTATGATGTCGGGCGCAACGCGGGAAGTCATCGAACTCGCGGAACGCGCGAATATCCCCGTGGCGCTGACGCTGCTCGGGATCGGTGCGCTCCCGGCGTCGCATCCGCTAAATCTCGGGATGATGGGCATGCACGGTGAGGCGTGGGTGAACCACACGATCCAGGATGCCGATCTTCTGATCGCGCTGGGTATGCGTTTCGACGATCGCGTGACCGGGAACTTGAGCACGTATGCGCCCGGAGCAAAGAAGATCCACGTCGAGATAGATCCTTCGGAGATTAACAAGAACGTCAAAGTGGATGTACCGCTGGTCGGCGACCTGAAGGATGTCCTCGATCAACTCCTGCCGGAGGTCGAGGCACGCGAGCGCATAGAGTGGTTCGATTACATCCAGAAACTTAAAGGCGATGCGGCGGTACGCGACATTCAGAACCTTCCGGACAACGGCCATCTCTATGCTGCGCACGTGATCAACGACATCTGGCAGCAGACGCACGGTCACGCGATTGTGGTGACCGACGTAGGCCAGCACCAGATGTGGGAGGCGCAGTACTACAAGCACGAAGACCCACGCTCGCTGATCACGTCTGGTGGATTGGGCACGATGGGATTCGCACTGCCGGCGGCGATTGGCGCAAAGATGGCGCGCCCGGATGCGGAGGTCTGGGTCGTCGTCGGCGACGGCGGTTTCCAGATGACGATGCCGGAGTTGGCGACGCTAGCGCAAGAAAAGCTGAAGATCCACATCGCCATCATCAACAACGGCTATCTCGGAATGGTGCGGCAGTGGCAGGAGTTCTTCTACGAGAGGAATTACCAGGCGACGCCCCTGTTGAATCCGGACTTTGTGAAGCTAGCCGAAGCGTTTGGGATTCACGCGGTCAAGGTTGATCAACGCAAGGATGTGATTCCCACGGTGCAGGCTGCACGTGAGCACGACGGGCCTGTGCTCATCGATTTCCAGGTCGAACAGGAAGACACGGTTTACCCGATGGTTCCGGCTGGAGCGGATTTGCATCGCATGATCCGCCGTCCGAGTCCCATCGTGGAAACCGCAACGGATGCGTAATCATGCTGAATGTATTTGTGGTGCATGTCGAAAATAAGCCAGGTGTGCTGACGCGGGTGGCCTCGCTATTCCGCCGGCGCGCTTTCAATATCGACTCGCTGAACGTGGGACGGACTGACAACCCGGATGTGTCGAGAATGACGATCGTCGTCGACACGGACGCTGACGGCGCGAAGCGAATCGAGGCGCACCTATACAAACTCGTCAACGTTCTGCTGGTCGAAAACATTACGGCACACCCGTCGATTGTGCGCGACCTGGCAATGATTAAGGTTGCGTGCGCGCAGGAGTCTCGGCCGCATGTGCTGGATCTCGTCGGCGTATTTCGTGGGCGGGTGATTGATGTCGCGCCGGATTCGGTGACAGTGGAGATTACTGGAACCGAGGACAAGATTGATGGACTGCTTGAAGTGCTGCGGCCCTATGGCGTGCTCGAGATGGTGCGCACGGGGATCGTGGCGATGAAGCGCGGGGCGAAGTCTGTGCCAATGCAGACGATTAGCAATTCGATTGCAGCGGCGAATGATCAGGGAATTTCGTATTCGGTGTAGTGGTTCCTGCGTTGATAATGCGGGTCCCTCGACTCCGCTGCGCGAAAAACGCGCGGCCCCGCTCGGGATGACGAGAACATTTTAGATTCACGGAAGGAAGGATTCTTATGGCGAAGATTTATCATGACAGCGATGCTGACCTGGCGCTCATTCGGGCGAAGAAGGTTGCGATTATTGGTTATGGTTCACAGGGACACGCGCACGCGCTGAGCCTGAAGGACAGCGGCGTGCGGGTGCGGGTGGGATTGCAGGCGGGCAGCGCGTCGGTCGCGAAGGCACGTCAGGCGGGGCTCGAGGTGGGCTCGGTTGCCGACGTTTCGAAATGGGCTGACGTGATCATGATTCTCGCGCCGGATACGGCACAACCGGAAATTTATGAGCAGTACATCGCGCCGTACCTCACGGCGGGGAAGATGCTGATGTTTGCGCACGGTTTCAACATCCGCTACGGGACGATTCAGTGTCCTGAGGGCGTCGATGTGACGATGATCGCGCCGAAGGCGCCGGGACATCGCGTACGCGAAGTGTTCGTGGAGGGCGGAGGAACGCCTGGGTTGCTGGCGATTCACCAGGACGCGACCGGGAACGCGAAGGCGCTGGCGCTGTCGTATGCAAAGGGAATCGGCTGCACGCGCGCGGGCGTCATCGAGACGACGTTCACGGAGGAGACCGAGACGGATTTGTTCGGCGAGCAGGCAGTGCTCTGCGGCGGCGTGTCGGCGCTGATCAAGGCCGGGTTCGAAACGCTGGTGAACGCTGGGTATCAGCCGGAGATTGCTTATTTCGAGTGTCTGCACGAATTGAAGCTGATCGTCGATCTTATCTACCGTGGCGGGTTGAATTACATGCGGTACTCGGTGAGCGATACGGCGGAGTATGGCGACTACACGGCGGGTCCGCGTGTGATTAACGAAGAGACGCGGAAGACGATGCAGAAGCTACTCGATGAGATCCAGGACGGAACTTTCGCGAGGAAGTGGATCGCCGAGAACAAGGCTGGCAGGGTGCAGTTCGAGGCGACCCGGGAGAAAGAGCAGGACCAGCAGATCGAAGAGGTCGGCGCGGAACTGCGGTCGATGATGAAGTTCCTGGACCCGGTGGATGCGAGCCAGTTCCGGAAAACGGCAACGACATCGGCAGCAGATTAACCGTGGATCCTCACGAACGTGCGTGGAGTGGGAAGGCGCCGCAATCGCCTTCCTTTTTCTTTGTTCCATAAAACATCGCACGTTGAGTTTTGGAGTGCGCTGACAACAAGTTCATCCCATCAATGTGCTAGTTGCGGTGCGAGATGGTCCCGATACCGTCTGGTAGGATATAGGACATTGCACCCTTTAGGATGAATTGCGTTTGACCCTTCGAAAATATCTCGTAATCCTTTCGATCGTCATCTTTGGTTCGTGCGGAGACGCTTTCCTGGCGCACGGGATGAAGCAGGTCCCGCCCATTGATATTCATCATTTGTCGCATCTGTTTTTCGCACTCACGAATCCCTTCATTATTTTAGGAATCGTTTCTCTCATCATTTTTATGTGGAGCTACATGACTGCGCTGTCTTTTGCAGACCTTAGTTATGTACTCCCAGCGACGGCTATCAGCTATGTCCTGATGGTGCTGTTGTCGATTTTCTGGCTGCACGAGCATGTCAGTCCGCAACGCTGGTCCGGGGTTGTCCTCATCGTGATTGGAGTTGGAATCGTTGCCGGGGGGCCATCGCGAACCGAGGACCCGGAGCTTTCCGCAAATTCAGAAGGGGCGCTGGATAAATCGTTATGAGAACTTTTTATACCTGGGCCTGCATATCTACCACTGTTCTTGCGGCATCGGCGGGGGACGTACTGGTTGCTATGGCGATGCGACGCATCGGCGATCTCGGCGATCTCCGTCGCGATCACGGCATTGGCGCGGTAATGGTTCGGGTAGCAACGAGCGGCGTCCTCTTTGGCGGAATTTTCTTCATGGCCATAGCGTTTTTCAGCAACTTGATGGGACTCTCGTGGGCTGACCTTAGCTTAGTGGGTCCGACATCGGCTGCGCTCACTTTTGTCGGTAACGCGATTGGGGCAAAGTATTTCCTGGGCGAAAGAGTGGATCGGCGACGCTGGTTTGCAACCATCTTCGTGGCGTTCGGAGTCCTTCTGCTGACCCAGTCTTGACACGATAGTGGACTCCCGCGAGATGGACTCGTCGGCGCTGTATTTTTACAATGGTTTTCGTTACCTATGAATTCAGGTGCCACCCCCAATCTGCAGGATCCGGGTCAGCTGCAAGAGTCGACCGTTGGCATCATTTCCGGTCAAACGGGTAGCCCAAAGCGGTTCCATTGGAACTGGCGCGTTTCTGTCCTCCTCCTCGTTGCATTATGGGGAGTCGTTTACCTTGCGGGTATTGCGAATCCTGCATTGCTCGACGATGTCGACACCGTGCATGCCGAAGCCGCGCGCGAGATGGTGTTACGGCACGACTGGGTAACGCTTTACACGGACGGATTCCGGTACCTGGAAAAAGCGCCACTGATGTATTGGGGCATGGCGACCAGCTACGAGATTTTTGGCGTAAACACCTGGAGCACGCGCTTGCCATTGCTGCTCGGCGTGCTCGCGTTAATTCTCGCGACGTATTACCTGGGGCGCTATGTTTATGGTGAGAAGGGTGGTCTGTTTTCGGGCGTTGTACTGGCTACAGCGTTGGGCCTCTACATTTATACCCGCTTCCTGATTCCAGAAGTGCTGGTCACCCTGTGGCTCACGATTGGGTACTACCTATTCTTGCGCTCGCTGGAAGAAGAGCGGCCTTCGCGTTTTGTCTGCTGGGGATTTGCCGCGACATGTGCGTTGAATGTGCTCACGAAGGGACTGATCGGGCTGGTGTTTCCGTTTGCCGCGATCGGGGCCTTTCTTATTTTGACGCGGAATTTGAAGCACCTGCTGAAACTGCGCCTGTTTTCCAGCACGCTAGTTTTCCTGGCGATCGCAGCACCGTGGCACATCCTGGCGGCAATCCGTAATCCGGCCCAGGGTCAGGCGCGGGGGTTCCTCTGGTTCTATTTCATCAACGAGCACGTCATGCGTTTCCTTGGGAAACGCGTGCCCCCGGGGTACGACACTGTTCCCTTGGCGATATTCTGGGGCCTCATCCTGGTTTGGGTATTCCCGTGGAGTATCTTTCTGCCGCAAGCTGTGCGTGACGTGCCGGCGTGGCGAAAACTCCGGGCCGGGGCTGCCAAACTGGACCGACGCGGTCGGGCGAACTTGCTGTTCCTCCTTTGGCCGCTGGTGATCCTTTTATTCTTCAGCTTCTCCACCCGGCAGGAGTACTACATGATTCCGGGTGTGCCCGGAATTGCCTTGTTAGCCGGTGGTTGGCTTGTACGGGAATCTGAGCCGGACGCCCCGGAGTCGAGTCGCCGGGCCGGACTGATTTCATCCATCATATTGTTGGTATTGGGCGCCCTGGCATTCGTTGCCGGAATGTACGTTCTCCTCGTTTCGCGTGCTCCTGCGCCGGGAGCCGACCTGGCAGACCTTCTTAAGAAGAATCCGCAGGACTACAACTTTTCTTTGGGCCATGTGCTCGATTTGACGCCGGAGGCCCTGGGCATTTTTCGTATCCCGCTCCTCGGAGCATCGCTCGCTCTGCTGCTTGGACCTGGGGCGAATTGGATTTTCCGGAAGCTTCGGCGTCCATTTGCCGGGAACGTCGCGCTTGTCGGAATGATGGTCGTTCTATTGGCCTGCATACACTCGGCTTACATCACCTTCTCGCCGATTCTTTCGTCCTACAATCTTGCAGTCGCGATTCAAAAACACTTTCGGCCGGGGGATGTGATCGTCATCGATGGCCGGTATGATCAGGCGTCTACACTTAACTTCTATATCGGGGTTCCGGTCCATGTGTTGCACGCGCCCAGCGGGAACCTCTGGTATGGCGCGAAGTTCCCCGATGCGCCGAAACTCTTCGAAACGCAAGAATCGTTTGCGAGTTTGTGGAAGAGTCCGACAACGGTATTCATGTGGGCAGATAACGAACAGCCACGAGCTTTAAGCGGGATGAAGGCGTTTCAACTTGCGCGTAGCGGCGGCAAGCTCGTGTTCACGAACCACGATCCAACGACAGAGATACCACGCTAGACCCGTTGGGTACCTCATCGGGCGATAGCCTGCGGTGAAATCCGTCTGATAAACTAAATACTGGCAGCTTATAGGCCCAACTAAGGTTCTTGCGTCTCCTTAGCGTTGCTAATGGAGAAAGTAACGTTGCATCTGCTCAGGGAGTGCACGCTTGATTGCACAGATAATCCTCGCCATTGCCGTTGTCGGAAGCATCTCCTCCACGGTCGTTCTCATTCTTGCCATCATTGGCGCAATCAAGTTCAGGCGTAATGCCGTTCGAGAGCGCAAAGCCGTCGGGAGACTCTCGGAGAATCTGCCGCCGGTCTCGGTCCTGAAGCCGGTACATGGTAATGAAGCTCGGATGAAAGAGAACATCGAGAGCTTCTTCCGTCAGGACTACCCGAACTACGAGATCCTGTTTGCGGCCGACGAGGCAGACGACTCAGCGCTGCCGATAATCCGTGAAATCGCTGCACGTTATCCCCACATACACTGCGAAATTTTCATTACCGGGCAGCCGCCGTGGCCAAATGCCCCGAATTATTGCTTCCATCGCCTGACAGAGGTCGCGTCCTACGACATCCTTGTGACCAGCGACAGTGACGTTGAGGTGGATTCGAATTACTTGCGCGATGTGGTTCACCCCCTGCTCGATCCCAAGGTCGGGGCACTCACTACTATCTTCCGCGGAAAGAGCGCGGGTGGCTTCTGGGCTGATCTCGACGCAATCGGCATGTCGGTGGAGTTCGCGGCCGGAGTTCTCGTGGTCAACCTGCTGGAGGGTACGAAGTTTGGGCTCGGGCCGACGATCGCTCTGCGCAAAGACTCCATAGGGAAGATTGGCGGTTACGCCGCGGTTCGGGATTATCTGTCGAACGATTTCGTGGTCGGAAACTTCATTCACAAAGCCGGATACGATGTTGTGCTTTCCAGCCATGTAGTCGATCACATAGCCCCTCGGATGGGTTTCCGAACCATGTGGGAGAGACAGCTGCGGTGGGCCATGGGCACCCGTTATTCGCGTCCCAAGGGCCACTTGGGCACTGGGCTTACATTCGCGATGCCCTTCGGAATCCTGGCCTTGATTGCCGCTCCGTTCGCCGGATTGACTTCGCTGGGCGTGGGACTGTTTGCCGCCGCATGGCTGAACCGCATGATTGAGTGTTGGGTCGTTGGCTGGTGGGCTGCCCGTGATCCTGTGGCGCGAAAATTAGTGCCACTGTATCCCTTACGAGATCTGCACGGATTTATCATCTGGTGCGCGAGCTACCTGTCCAAACGGAGTCTCTGGCGTGACAACAAGTACAAGTTGCTGAAGGGCGGCCGGTTGTGGGCCACTCGCGCGAACGGTTCCGTCATCGACCCCGACTCGCCGGATTTCTGGGCCGACGTTCCCACGGCCGAGGAAGTTCTTGCGTCGGCTGGGCGAGAGCGGTCGTAAGGTTGCAATACATGGAAAGCGGGGTCAGGCGTGGCAGCGAGTCGCCACGTCACTGATCAGACGGCCCATGTTTCTGCCCCGTTTTCGTTATCTGCGGACTGCTCATCGTTCATTGACACCCCTCTTTGTGGGGTGTTAAGTTTTATTGTTTTATAGAAGTTTCATAGCCCACATCCTCTCGAGAAGGCTTTCACCGACAGGTTCATGGACACCTTCAGACAATTAGGCGGATTACTGCTCGGAGCGGTGCCCACAGGTGTGCTTCTGCTGCTGATGTACCTGGCCTATCACGTCCTCGTACACAGGCCACTGGAGCGGGTTTTGGCCGAGCGGCGGGCGAAAACCGAGGGCGCCGTCGAACAAGCGCGCACGGACATCGCGTTGGCGGAAATGAAGGCCAATGAGTATGAAGAACGCCTGAGAGATGCCAAACTGGCGATCTTCAAGGCCCTGGAGACCAGGCGTCAGCAGGCACAGCAGGCACGGGCGGCAGCTGTTGCGCAGGCTCGCGCACGGGCCGACGCCCAGGTCAAAGACGCAAAGGCTGGCATGGAGCGCGACGTGGTGGCGGCGAAGTTTACGCTGCAGAGCGAAGGGGAGCGCCTGGCAAACGAAATCATCCGTACCATCCTGCAACCCGCAGGCACTGGGCAGGCCCCGGCTGCCGGAAGCTAACGATGAAGAGTTTCATTCGACACATAATCCTTTTTCTCGCGCTGAGCGTCGCGTTCGGAATCGCGGTCGCGCAGCAGCCAGAAGCCGCGTCGGCACCGCATGCTGCGCAGACGCAAGCCGAACCCCAGAAGCCGGAGGCGGCGGGTCAGATGAGCCCCGAAGAGAAGCAGTCGGGGTCCGAGGCGCAAGTAGGCAATAAGCAAGGGATCGCGAAGGAAGAGGAATCGGAAGAAGAAAACGCCGCCCTGAAGTATTCGCCGACGGTGACCAAGGTAGGGAAACTGATCGGCCTCGGGCCGAAGGCGTCGTACTGGCTGTTTACTTGTCTGAACTTCGCAGTCGTGCTTTGGCTCGTCGGGTGGTTCCTCAAGGCAAAGGTTGCGCCGGGTCTGCGCGAACGGAATGTGTCGATTCGCTCTGCCATGGACGCGGCGAAGAAAGCCAGCGATGAGGCCAATGCGCGGCTGGCGAATATCGAGGCGCGCCTGGCGAAGATCGATGGCGAAGTTGCGGGACTGAAAGCGCAGGCGGAAACAGATTTCAAGGTAGAAGAGCAACGGATTCAGCAACAGGCGGTGGAAGACGCGAAGCGCGTTGTGGAAGCCGCCGAGCAGGAGATCGCATCGGCAGCAAAGAGCGCCCGCCGTGAACTGAAGGTGTTCGCCGCGGATCTTGCGGTTGGACTGGCGGAGAAGAAGATTTCGGTGGATCGCGACACGGATGAGAGCCTGGTCAGGAGTTTTGTCGATCAACTCGGAAAGGACGGAGAGTAAATGGCCGAGGTAACCAGCCGTTACGCCCGTGCCCTTGCCGACGTCGTGATCGACAGGAAACTGATTCCCGGGCGCGTTCGCGAGCAGGTGAACACGATTGCGCAGCTGGTTTCAGCCAACCATAACCTGCGCCAGGTGTGGGATAACCCTTCGGTTCCGGCCGATCAGAAGCGGAAGTTGTTGGACGCGATTGGACAGAAGATCGTGCTGGACCCGATGGTGCGGAACTTCATTGCCGTGCTGATCGATCACCAGCGCATCGCGATGATCGATCTCATCGCACGGCAGTTCGAGACGGAACTGGATTCGCGGCTGGGAATCGCCGAAGCGAAGGTGACGAGTTCGCGTGATCTGACGACGGACGAGCGGCTCGCGCTGGAGAACCAGATCAAGCAGATTACCGGCAAGGCGGTGCGCGCGCTGTATGCGACCGATAAGGCCCTGATCGGCGGCGCCGTGGTGCAGATCGGCAGCACCATTTACGACGGTTCCGTGCGCGGCCAGTTGAACAAGATAAGAGAGACGCTGAGCGCGGAATAAAAGAAGCAATTAGCCATTAGCGAAGTGTCATGATTTTTCGAGAGTTTGATTATTGCGGGTTCCCGGTCTTCGACTCAGCTATATATCGAGCGGCATGGACCAACTGAGAACGGAGAACTGGTAACCGAGAACGGTTTTTATGCCCCAGATCAAAGCAGACGAAATTACGCAACTGATTCGCGAACAGATCGAGAACTACGAGACGAAGATCGCGGTCGACGAAGTCGGCACGGTCATTTCACTCGGCGACGGTATCGCCCGCATTCATGGGCTCGACAAGGTCATGGCGGGCGAACTCATTGAGTTCCCCCACAATGTGGCCGGTATCGCCATGAACCTGGAAGAAGACCAGGTCGGCTCGGTGCTGATGGGCGATTACACAGAAATCAAAGAAGGCGACGAGGTTCGCCGCACTGGGCGCATCATGAGCGTTCCTGTTGGCGAGGCCATGATTGGCCGTGTCGTCAACGCGCTGGGCCAACCCATCGACGACAAGGGCCCGATCAACACGACGCAGTATCTGCCACTGGAGCGCATCGCTCCCGGCGTCATCGATCGGCAACCCGTGCGCGAACCGATGGCCACCGGCATCAAAGCCATTGACGCCATGATTCCGATCGGCCGCGGACAGCGCGAATTGATCATTGGCGATCGCCAGACCGGCAAAACCGCTATCGTGCTCGACACGATCATTAACAGCAAGGGTCGCGACCTGGTCTGTGTTTACTGCGCGATCGGGCAGAAGCGTTCAAGCGTTGCCCAAGTGGTGAAGATCCTCGAAGATGCCGGCGCCATGGAGTACACCGTGGTAGTCGTTGCGTCGGCCTCCGATCCGGCGCCGATGCAGTACATCGCGCCATATGCGGCGTGCGCGATCGGCGAGTACTTCCGCGACAGCAAGCGGCACGCGCTGACGATCTATGACGATCTTTCGAAGCACGCGGCGGCGTATCGCGAGATCTCGCTGCTGCTGCGGCGTCCGCCCGGGCGCGAAGCGTATCCGGGAGACGTGTTCTATCTCCACTCCCGCTTGCTGGAACGCGCAGCTAAGCTGAGCGACGCCAAGGGCGGTGGTTCACTGACCTCGCTGCCCATCATTGAAACCCAGGCCGGCGACGTCTCGGCATACATCCCGACGAACGTCATTTCGATCACCGATGGCCAGATCTTCCTCGAGACCGATCTGTTCAACTCCGGCATTCGTCCTGCGGTGAACGTAGGTCTGTCGGTGAGCCGCGTCGGATTCTCGGCGGCGATCAAAGCGACCAAACAGGTCGGCGCCACGCTGAAACTGGAATTGGCACAGTACCGCGAACTCGCCGCATTTGCGCAGTTCGGCAGCGACCTCGACAAGGCGACGCAGCAGCAACTCAATCGCGGCCAGCGCCTGGTTGAAATCCTGAAGCAGGCGCAGTTCGAGCCGCTCCCATTCACCAAGCAGGTGCTCATCATCTATGCCGGAACCGGCGGGTTCCTCGACGATCTTGCGGTCGAACAGTGCCGCCCGTTCGAGAAATCGCTCTACAACTACGTCGAGACGATGAACCCCGGCCTGCTGAAGACGATGGAAGAGAAAAAGGCTCTCGATGACGCGCTGAAGGCGGACATGAACAAGACCATCACCGCCGCAAAGGAGCGATTCCTGGCGGAAGTGAAAGCCGCTGGAGCGAAGTAGCATTTGCTGCAGCAAAGAACGAACAACGAAGAACGAACTGAGAACTGGCAACTGGGAACTGACTAATGGCAGGCGTACTCGACATTCGGCGTCGCATTCGAAGCGTTCGCAACACGCGGCAGATCACGCGCGCGATGAAGATGGTTTCGGCTGCGAAGCTGCGCCGAGCACAGGACCGCGCCATGGCGGCGCGTCCGTACGCGCAGATGCTGACGAACGTGCTGAAGTCGCTGGTCGGCCGCGCTGAAATCTACGATCCGCAGACTGGTGCGCCGAAGCATCCGCTGCTGGAGCGCCGCGAGGAAAAGACCGCGCTGCTGATTATTGTGACTGGCGACAAGGGGCTCGCCGGCGCTTTCAACGCCAACATCTTGAAGGCGGCGATGCGCTTCATCGAGTCAAAAGCCGGTAAGAACATCGACATTATCGCCTTTGGGCGCAAGGGCCGCGATTTTCTACGCCGGCGTTTTCCCGTGACGGACGAACCCTCGGCTCGCAAAGGCCCGGTCCAGATCGTCGGCGAATACTCCGGCCTGCTCGGAAAAGCGGCTTTCGACAATGCCCACGAGATCGCGGAGAAAGTCATCGACCGCTACTGCGAGGGCGAGATCGACTCGGTATATCTCGTCTTCAACGAATTCAAGTCGGTGATCGCGCAGCGCCTGGTTGTTGACACCGTCCTGCCGGTTGGAGCGATTGGCGAGCACGTGCTGGCCCAGGTAGAAGAACTCACCACCGAGCAGCGCGAACAGGCTGCGGAAGCCGCGCTGAAGGCAGGTGTCAGCCTGGAAGAGCCAGAAACTCGTGAAATCGACGAGCGCGCCAAGCTGTTCGGCGCCGCACAGGTTGACTACATTTACGAGCAGTCGCCGAAGGACTTGTTCGCGGCACTGCTGCCGAAGTACATCGCGATCCAGATCTATCATTCGATGCTGGAATCGTGGGCGGCTTTCAACGCTGCGCAGATGACCGCGATGGATTCGGCGACGAACAACGCCAGCGAAATGATCGACTCGTTAACGCTGGCGATGAACCGCGCCCGGCAGGCCTCGATCACGAAAGAAATCATCGAGATCGTAAGCGGGGCGGCGGCACTATAGAGATTCGCGGTGCCCACATCTGCTAACTGCGGCTTGTGGGGCACGGAGAGTTTGATTTATGGAAAACATCGGACACGTGATTCAGATCGCCGGACCGGCGGTTGACGTTCAATTCGCGGAGGGCATGTTGCCCCCGATTTACCAGGCGCTCAAGGTCGTCAGCGACGGCTTCAACGTACCCACGCCCATCAAGGTCGTGCTCGAAGTGCAGCAGCATCTTGGCGAAGGGCGCGTGCGCTGCGTGGCCATGGAGCCCACGGACGGCATGGTGCGCGGCATGAAGGCCATCGATCTTGGCGGACCCATCTCGGTGCCGGTCGGCAAGGGCACCCTCGGACGCGTCATTAACGTCATCGGCGAGCCTGTCGACAACCTCGGCCCCGTGCAGTGCACCGAGAGGCTGCCGATCCACCGTCCGGCACCCGCATTCGATGAGCAGTCCACGCGGGCGGAAATGTTCGAGACCGGTGTGAAAGTCATCGATCTCATCCAGCCCTTCCTGAAGGGCGGTAAGATCGGATTGTTCGGCGGCGCCGGCGTCGGCAAGACCGTCGTCATCATGGAACTCATCAACAACGTCGCCAAGCAGCACGGTGGATTCTCCGTGTTCGGCGGCGTCGGCGAACGCACCCGCGAGGGCAACGACCTCTGGCTGGAAATGACCGAGTCGGGCGTGATCAAGCCCGGCGTGCCCGCCGAATCGAAGGCCGCGCTGATTTACGGCCAGATGACCGAGCCGCCCGGGGCACGTCTTCGCGTCGCGCTGACCGCTCTGACCGTCGCCGAGTACTTCCGCGACGCCGAGGGCGCCGACACGCTGCTCTTCATCGACAACATCTTCCGGTTCACGCAGGCCGGTTCCGAGGTGTCCGCGCTGCTGGGCCGCATGCCCAGCGCCGTGGGATACCAGCCGAACCTCGCATCTGAAATGGGCGAACTGCAGGAGCGCATCACCTCGACCAAGAAGGGCTCAGTCACCTCGGTGCAGGCCATTTACGTGCCCGCCGACGACTTGACCGATCCCGCTCCGGCCACCACGTTCGCTCACCTTGACGCAACCACGGTGCTTTCGCGTCCGTTGACCGAAATCGGAATCTATCCCGCGGTTGATCCGCTGGCATCGACCTCGCGCATTCTCGATCCCCACATCGTCGGCGAGGAGCACTATCGAGTGGCGCAGGGTGTGAAGCAGATACTGCAGCGCTATAAGGACCTCCAGGACATCATCGCCATTCTCGGTATCGACGAGTTGAGCGAAGACGACAAGTTGACGGTAGCGCGCGCCCGTAAGATCCAGAAGTTCCTCTCCCAGCCGTTCCACGTTGCCGAACAGTTCACGGGCATGAAGGGCCGCTACGTGAAGGTTGAGGACACGGTGCGCAGCTTCAATGAGATCCTCCAGGGCAAGCACGACGAGGTGCCGGAGCAGGCGTTCTACATGGTCGGAACAATCGAAGAAGTGCTGGAGAAGGCCGACAAACTGAAGGCGGGAGCGGTCGCGTAAAACGAAGTTCTCAGTTCTCCGTTCTCAGTTAGAACCCGCAGGTCTACTGGTGAATACCAACTGAGAACTGATAACTGGGAACCGAGAACTGGCATGGCAGAGACTTTCGAACTCGAGATCGTAACCCCAGAGAAGCTGGTGGTTCGGGACGTGGCGGAAGAGGTTCAGATTCCCGCCCGGAACGGCTACATTGGCATTCTTCCGGGACACGCTCCGCTGATCACCGAATTGGCCGTCGGCGAGATTACCTACCGCAACGCTGGCACAACCGCGATATTGTCGGTTGCGTGGGGATTTGCCGAAGTTCTTCCGAACAAGGTAACAATCCTGGCGGAATCGGCGGAGAAACCGGAAGAGATTGACGTGAACCGCGCCCAGGAAGCCAAGAAGCGAGCGGAAGAGCGTTTGCAGGGCGGACAAGGCGAAATAGATTACCAGCGCGCATTGACAGCGCTGCAACGAGCTGAAACGCGTCTGGATGTTGCCTCCAAAGCAGGAGTAAAGTAATCCGTGAGATACTGAAAAGCCCCCGACGTTTCGGGGGTTTTTGTTTCGCCGGCTAATATTGTAAAAACTAGTTTCGATTTTCTGAGTGGTTCGAGCTGGTGCGCCCTTCGTAATTCCTAATTTCCTACGGGGTGTGGATGAGTCTGACTGTCGAAGTCGCGGGCAAGACCGATGTCGGCCGCGTTCGGGCCAATAACGAAGACAATTTCGGTTTCGACAAGCGTTATGGCATCTACGTGGTGTGCGATGGCATGGGCGGAGCTGCCGCGGGCGAAGTTGCCAGCAAGATGGCCGTCGACTGCCTGCTCAGTTACTTCCGTCGGGCGGGCAAGGACGGCAAGGTCGACATTGTAGGCGCCTATCCCAGCGAGTTCTCCATGCGAGCCATCGCGCTTGGCAGTGCCATAAACCTCGCCAACCAGGAAATTTTCAACGCCTCTCGTGCCAGTGAAGAACACGCGGGCATGGGTTCGACCATCGTTGCGGTGGCCGCGAACGATAACGAATTCTCTATTGCCAACGTAGGCGACTCGCGCATTTACCGTATTCGCGAAAACTCCATTCAACAGTTGACCGAGGACCATTCGCTGGTAATGGAACAGGTTCGCCGGGGCTTGATTACGGCCGAGGAAGCCAAGCGAGTCGATTACCAGAACATCGTCATTCGAGCCCTCGGAGCCGAACCCACGGTGCAGGCCGACATCGAGGACCTCACCGCCGAAGTCGGCGACGTTATTGTAATGTGCAGCGACGGCCTCACTCGCTACCTCGACGGTGAGAAGATTCTGGCGATTGTGCGCGAGTCAACCGCGCTCGAGTACGCTGTCGATAAACTCATTGTCACAGCGCGGGATGCCGGCGGCGCGGATAATATCACGGTGCTCGCTTTGAAATTCCAGGAGCAGGGCTGGCTCAAGGGCCTGTTCAATGGTGGACCCGTGTCGCGCGAAGCGCACTGACAGTTCTTCGTTCCTAGTTCCTCGTTCTTCATTTACATTTGTGCCTGTTCCCGACTGAGAGCCTGGAACGGGAACTGAGAACTAATTTCACCCGAGGCACTTCATATGGACTTCAAGAACATCGGCGTCATCGGCGCGGGGACGATGGGCAACGGCATCGCTCATGTCTTCGCAAAATCCGGATATAACGTCACTCTGGTCGAAGTCGAGCAACGCTTCCTCGATCGTGGTCTCGATACAATCAACAAGAACCTCGACCGCGAAGTAGCAAAGAACAAGATCACCGCGGAGCAGAAGTCAGCGGCGCTCGGACGCATTCACGGATCCCTCAGTCGCAAAGATCTTTCGCAGTGTGACTTTGTTGTCGAAGCCGCGACAGAGAAGTTCGATATCAAGTCGGAGATCTTTCGCGACCTCGACCAGATCTGCCGGCCCGAAATCATCCTGGCATCAAACACGTCATCGATCTCGATCACGAAGCTTGCGGCGGTCACGAAGCGGCCTGACAAGATTATCGGAATGCACTTCTTCAATCCGGTTCCGATGATGAAACTGGTCGAGGTCATTCGCGGGATCGCAACCAGCAATGGAACCTACGCAACCGTGAAGGATCTCGCGCTGAAGCTGGAAAAGACGCCGGTCGAAGTGAACGACGCCCCCGGGTTCGTTTCGAATCGCGTGCTGATGCCGCTGATCAACGAAGCAATTTACGCAGTCATGGAAGGCGTAGCGACGCCGGAAGCCGTCGATGAGGTTTTCAAACTCGGCATGGCTCACCCGATGGGGCCGCTGACGCTCGCCGACTTCATCGGTCTCGACGTCTGTCTCAACATTATGCGCGTGATGCATGAGGGCCTTGGTGATCCCAAGTACCGGCCTTGCCCCCTGCTGGTCAAGATGGTCGATGCAGGCTGGCTGGGACGGAAATCAGGGAAAGGTTTCTACCAGTACTGATGGATCGGCCGGTTCGTTTTCCTGATAGAACGCTCGGTGTAGCATGGCGGCAATTTGCGCGCGATACGACACGAAAGGGTTGAGTAATCTGCTGCTCTGTTCGTGTTTAATATTCGTATGACCAGCTACATCATTGCCGTCATCTGCGGATTACTCGCCGGCTTTGTTCACATCACTATTGGCGATCCGCTGCTGACATCGCTCGTCGTACTCATCTCGACCATGTCGCTTGGCTTTGCCAGTCCTGAACGCCCCTGGCGATGGACCCTGCTCGTCGGCCTCATGGTTCCCATCGTGATGATGAGCGCGAACCTGTTGCATTACTACGAAACGCTGACTCGCGCCGGGCTCGCCGGATCGATCCTGATCATGCTGCCTGGCGTCGCCGGAGCGTACGGCGGGTCCGTTGGACGAAGGTTCGTGCGGGTGATGTTCCAGGGCAAAGAAAATTGATCAGAGATACGCCAGCAGGACGGCGATGAGGAAGACGAGCAGCACGGCGCCAAACGCAATGGCTGAGAGCAGTACCAGAGATTGCGCCTTGGTCAGGTGGTTCTTTCCACCGCCGAGTTGATTCAGAAGCCAGGCGTTGCGCTGACCGTCCTCAAATAGCACATTGTGCTGGAGTTGATCCAACTCCTGTTCCCATTGCCGGCGTGATTTCCGGAGGCGGCTCATTGCCGGCGATCATCATAATACGTCCCCTGCGGTGATGGACACCTCGAAGTACACGTCCAAAGGCGATGCAGCTTTCACGACATTTCAGTGTTAATGTGCATCGTATGCGCATTTTATCCAGCCTCATCATTTTCATGTTGTTGTCCATCTCTTGCTTCGCGCAATCCCCGCTCGACCGCGTCTGGCAGAGCATAACCAAGCCGAAATCGCAGTCAGCTGGCGGAAACCTCAGTACGGACACCATCACGAGGGGTCTGAGAGAGGCCCTGAGGGTGAGCACGACGCAGGCAGTCGCGAAAACCGGCAGGCCCGACGGCTTTCTTGGCAATCCGGCGATCAAGATTCCGCTTCCTGCCTCACTGCAGAAGGCTCGCACCGGGCTGCAACTGGTTGGGATGGGTCCACAACTCGATCAGCTTGAGGTCGGGATGAATCGCGCGGCCGAGCAGGCGACGCCTCTGGCAAAACAAATATTCCTTAACGCGCTGATGAAGATGACGATCAGCGACGCGCGCAACATCCTGAACGGCGGCGACACCGCCGCAACGCAGTATTTCAAAAACGCGACCTCGCAGGAACTGATGATGGCATTTACGCCGATCGTACACAACGCCATGCAGAACGTAGGAGTCGTCAGGCAATATGATCGGATCGCGCAGAACTCGCTGGCCGGGCCACTGCTGCAGAGCCGCGGTTTCGATCTCGATCAGTACGTCGTCGGCAAGACGCTCGACGGCCTCTTCTATATGCTCGGACGGGAAGAGAAGAACATCCGTCAGAACCCGGCGGCGCGAACGACGGCAATCCTGCAGCAGGTGTTCGGCCGTCGGAACCCCTAGCGTGACCCGGAAGTGCCTTAGTTACTACTTCATTACTGCAAATGCACAGGCACTCACGTTATGCTGCTCGCATGGCGGTGTCCTTGACGGTTCTGGCGAGCGGGAGTGGCGGGAATTGCTCCGTCGTTGCGTCGTCGGGAACGCGGCTGCTGATTGATGCCGGCCTTTCCTGCAAAGCCATTTCCAAACGCCTTGCTAGCCGTGGAATTGACGCCGCTTCGCTCGATGCCGTCCTGATCACCCACGAGCATGCCGATCATGTTACCGGGCTTTACGTTATGGCGAAGAAATACTCGTTGCCGGTCTATATGACCGAGGCCACGCATCGCGCCTGGACGCGCCAGTACACAGACAGCAACGGAGAGCGCGTGAAGGCCGAGAAGGTCGAGCACTTCCAGTCCGGCCATCGGTTCCACATTGGTGACATTGAGGTCACGCCGTTCACCATTCCGCATGATGCCGCCGATCCTGTGGGGTTCACCTTTCGTGCCGATGGAATCAAGCTCGGATATGTGACCGATCTCGGTTACATACCATCCAATGTAAAGGCGCATTTGCGCCAATGCGACGGGTTGATGGTCGAATCGAATCACGATCTGGAGATGCTGCGTGTTGGTCCGTATCCTTGGGCGGTGAAGCAGCGTGTGATGAGCCGCGTGGGCCATCTTTCCAATGCCGCTCTCGCGGAATTTTTGTCCAGCGACTATGATGGAAGCGCGGCGTTTCTCATATTGGCGCACCTTTCGGCGGCAAACAATCACCCCGAAATTGCGCGCAACTGCGCCGAGCACGCGCTGGCGGACCGCCTGTCACTCTGGCAGAATCGCCTCATGCTCGCTTCGCAGGACGAGGCGCTGGAAACGATTACGCTGTAATACATTCATGAGTCAATGCACTGATCGGGTTGTAGGAAGCATCCTGGCGGGCTGGCGATACGATATCTCCGGAATCACCCCCGAGATGCGGGGTGACTACGAAGCCCATCTTGCTGCCTGCGAGCACTGCCGTTCCCGCCAGAGACTGCATCGCACCATCGACATTGCATTGATGGTACTGGCGACTGTTTCCGCATTGATGTTCCTGCTCGCCTACGGCGTCATTCGCCATTTCCAACCACAGCACGCATTTGTTCTCGAACTGATCGCGATCGGCGGGTTCCTGCTCTCCACTCTGGTGTGGCTGGTCGTCGCCGTTGCGACTCCGGCGCCAATGGCCATGGTGGACGTTGCGCGCATCGGTGCTCGCAAGGTTCACGATAAGCTTCCACCCGAGGTTCGCGATCGCATTCCAGAAGAGGTACGGCTCAAGATTACAGGACAGTCTTGAGCGCTTGGTGCATGTGAGCCTTGCGGGAGCACCACTGGAAATTCCGAGCATCGCCAGTGAGATGAAGCAATCTGCTTTGTTCCCGCATCAAACCATGCAGGACTGGGGTAAGTATCCGGTCTTTTTTTGTCTATAAGAACATGAAGAAACTGATCGTCTTTTTCGGAATTCTACTGCCCGCATTCATCCTTGCGCAGGATCACCAGCACGACATGTCCACGCAGAATAAACAGAACATGCCCGGCATGAATATGAGCCAGCCTCAGAGCCATATCGAGGATATGGAACTTGGCTTCGCCTCCGGTACGTCCTGGCAGGCGCAATCGGTTCCGGAGCACATGTGGATGCGTACATGGCGTGACTGGACGCTTATGGCGCACGGGAATATGTTTCTCGAGTTCGACCATCAGGGCGGTCCGCGCGGGGCTGGAAAGCTGGCATCGGAGAACTGGCTGATGCTGATGGAACAGCGCAAAGTCGGCCGCGGAACGCTGCAGTTGCGACAGATGCTCAGTGCCGAACCGCTCACCACTCCGCATCCAGGCTTCCCCGAACTGTTCCAGACCGGCGAGACTTATCACGGAGTCCCCCTCGTCGACCACCAGCATCCGCACGATGTCTTCGGTGAAATCTCCGCCAAGTACCTCCTTCCTCTCGGCGAGAGCGCCGCATGGACAATTTACGGCGGCCCAGCTGGCGAGCCGGCGCTCGGACCGACGGCTTTCCTGCATCGCAACTCCGCACTGGAGATTCCCGACGCGCCGATCGGACATCACCTCCAGGACTCGACGCACATTACTTTCGGCGTCATTACCACCGGGATCGAAGCGAAGTGGTTCAAAGTCGAGGGCTCCGTGTTCAATGGACGCGAGCCAGATGAACGCCGCTATAACTTCGACTTTGGGCCGCTGGATTCTTATTCCGGGCGCATCAGCTTCAGCCCTAACAGGAACTGGGCCGCGCAGTACAGCGCCGGACGGCTGATTCACCCCGAGGCTCTCGAACCCGGCGACGTGCTGCGTCAAACGGCATCGATCAACTATGCGCAGCCAATCACGAATGGAAGTTGGGCAACCACCCTCATCTGGGGTCGGAACCACAAGATTCTCCCGCAGACGAATCAGAACTCCTATTTACTGGAGTCCTCACTGAATTTCGCGGCGAAGAACTACGCGTTCACAAGGCTGGAACTCGTGGACAAGGATGAACTATTCCCGGAGGGCGGCGGACCTTCGGGTATCGAGTCGTTTCGAATCGGCAAGTACACGTTGGGTGGCGCGCGCGACCTCGTACATGATTCAAATTGGCAGATCGCGCTCGGCGCCGACTTCTCCGTCTACTCCAAGCCCGCAGTTCTCAATCCGTACTACGGCGAGCACCCGGTCAGCTTTCGGATCTTCCTCCGAGTCCGTCCGGGAGCGATGAAACACTGAGCAACGAGTAACTTGCATCGGTAGGGGGCGTTGCCCTCGCAAGCTACTGAAAAGATGTGACCGCTCTGGCGTAAAACTCTTCTTGGGCGCTCCAGATTTCAGCCTGTCACATTACCAGATGACTCTCATCACAGACGTTTCCTCTGAATCGCTGTGCAATTAGCGCGCTTCGTCATGGCACTTTAGTGCCGACCCTCAGTGTCTCCGCTATGTTTCGCGGCCGCGCCCAAAAAAACTTCAGGAGGAAACCCATGGTTCGCGCAGTCGGTTATGCAGTTCTCTTCGCCTTGCTTCTAGGGCTGACACCGGCATTCGCTCAAACGGCTCCCGCAGATCTCAGCTTCTCCGCAGTTCCTCTGGAACCCGAAGCGGCGCAAGCTCTGCGTGCACAGGGAAAGAAAATCAAGATTCCGTTTCCCAACAGTCTCAACGAGGGGAACAAGTTCAATCCGCCGGGCTTCGTGATGGGCCAGCTAAGCACCGATCCGCAACAGAAAGTGCTGGTCATCTTTGTCAACTTCACAACCCCGCCGCCAGGCGGGCCCACAGACCGGCTCGACCTCAGTTATTTCGACGATATGTTATTCGGCACTGTGTATGACCCGCCGGAGTATGCTGCCTACCCTGAACATCCCACCGATCGCACTCTCAAGAACTACTACCATGCAGTATCGTACGGCACAGTAGACGTAATTACTCTCGACATGCCCAGCACACAGGGATGGGCTCAGACCGGACATCCGTACGACTACTACTGCAAGGCTGATGGCATCCACGACAACGCATTTGGTTACTATCCCAACAATGCTCAGGGGATTGTGATTGATGCGGTGAAGGCCCTCGATCCCGTGGTCGATTTCTCGCAGTATGCGGTTGAGGGCGTTGTCCCAAATCTCTTTGTTGTGTACGCCGGAACTGGCGCCGAGTGGAGCGGCGATCCCGGCCTGATTTGGTCGCACAGCTGGAGCCTGAGTTCGGCGGTTGGCCAGGGCGGCTATATGACAGAAGACGGCGTCAAGGTGAACCGATACGCAATGATGCCGGAAGTCGGCGGCAACCTGACCGGCTACTACGGTCCGGTGACCGGGCCGTATCCGCCCACGGTTGGCGTATACGCACACGAGTACGGACATGTTCTCGGCCTGCCCGATCAGTACGACTACGGATACGAGTCTGACGGTACGGGGATTTACAGCCTCATGGCTGGCGGAAGTTGGAACCGGTATCCCAACGAGCGGATTTTCAACGGCAACTCGCCCGCTTTTCTCGACGCGTGGAGCCGCTACCGTCTTGGATTCGTTGCTCCAACCGTCATCAACGATCCAACCTCGGTCACGATTCGCCCCGCGGAGTCTTTCCCCGATGTCTACAAAATGATCGTGCCGTACTCAGACGGGAAGGAGTACTTTCTGTTCGAAAATCGTCAGCAGATCGGATTCGATCAGGGGCTGGCTCGGTTCGGTCCTCACGGGCTGGCGATCTATCACGTAGACGAGACAGTCTTCAGCCGCAACTACAGCCGTCCCAACGAGGCGGAAAACTGGAAGGAATTCCGCTCACTCGGGTGGCAGAAAGCGTGGACAGGCGAAACTCACTACGCGATTTCGCTCATTCAGGCCGACGATCAGTGGCACCTGGAGCACTACTACTACGGCGGCTTCGCAGCGGATCTCTACCCCGGAAGTCTGAATGTGACCAGTTTCGGAAACAAAACTTTCCCGAACAGCAGTAATTACTACTTCTGGGCAGGATCGAGTCCGAAGTTCGGTTATTCCGGAGTGACGGCAAGAAACATCACCGAAACCGACGGCAACATTAATGCCAATATGTTGTTCGAGCCTTGGACTTCTGCCGGTAAATAATCTGGCGACGTCAAGACCTCGGGCCTCCTGCAAAGGAGGCCCGATTTGTGCGAATTATGCGCATACTCCGGCACGTACCAAGATCCGGGGGCGCAGTCTGTGAAACTGCGAGGGTTAGAAAACGGTGTGGCTCAACTCTCCCGGAAACGGGCTTTCTATATTTGACGTGGACTTGTTTTTATCTTTCCCCCAGGTCCAATACATTCCTACGTAGGCGTAGTTCTCGGTTTGTCCGGCGACGGAGTGACCGTAGGCAAACAAGAACTGTTCGCCGCGATGATGTTTGAAATGGTAGTAGCCGCCGAAATCGATCATGGCGGATGACCCGTATGCCGGCGTGGGACCTGCGCGGCCGTGCGCGAAGACTTCGCCGCCGAGTTGCAGTTGCTCGTTCAACTTCTTCACCAGCAGCCATCCGGTATAGGGGAAGTTGCGGGCGCCGGTTTGGGGCACGACCTCGTATCCGCCGCCGCCGTCGAACAGCCAGCTCCCGAAGTTCTTTTGCATCCAGATGGGCAACCTGTACCAGACTTTGCCGACACCGAGTCCTTTGTTCGAGTTGCCGGTGGGCATCTCGAACATGGTGAAGCTGCCGATCTGGGGCATGTGCTTGCCTTCCTTGATGAAGGCGATCTTCGCGCCCAGTTCCATGTCGGTCAGGCCGAATTCGATGGGCCCGGTCCCGTTGGGGTAGTAGATGGGATTGTTGAGCGGCGCCGCTATGCCCCAGGGCAGAATTGCGTGGAGTTGCACGCGAGGAATGGCTCCCCAGTTGAATTCGAAGGCGGGCCCCACGGAGTTCATCTCGACCGGCGTGCCGTCGGCGGAACCGAAGATGTAGAACTCGTAATGATGGAGTTCGACGGGGACGGGGTCGTCGGTCTGGAAGGGTGGCCCCTGCGCCCACAGTCGTGGGGCGGCGAGAGTCAGCAGAAAGAACAAAGAGGTGGTGAGAGGTTTCATCCACGGTCTCTGATGCTCAAGAGTGCCCTGGGGTGGCAGAGTAGTTGCTGGGCTGGTAACATTCCCTGTTTCTCAAACAAGCTCGACTCCTACGTGTCGTCTGTTGACGCAGGGCGGTCCGTTCCGTGTGACTAGATGAACGTTAAAGATAAAGTCGATTTTCAGGGTTCGCTGCTGGTTCGAAATTTCAGGAAAGATTATCCGGTTGCGGTTCGGGGCGAGGGCGTTTGGATCTGGGACGCCGCGAGGAAGCGCTACCTGGATTTCTCGGGCAGCTCCGCGGTCAACCTGATTGGGCATGGCGACCGTGAGATTGCGGAAGCCGTTGCGGGACAGATTGCAAAGCTGGAGTTTGTGCACAGCTCGCAGTTCGTGACGGATGTCTCCCTGGAATTCGCGAACGAAGTTCTGCAATTCGCCGGACCGGGCTTCGAGGGCGGCGCCGTTTTCTTCACCAGCGGCGGCTCTGAGGCGGTGGAGAGCGCGCTGAAACTGGCCCGGCAGTACCAGGTGGAGATTGGGCAGATCCAGCGCAATCGCCTGCTCAGCCGGCGGCAGTCGTACCATGGCGCGACGTTTGGGGCGATGACCGTGTCGGGGAACCGGAAGCGTCGCGAGATGTACTTGCCCATGCTGCGCGCGTACGAGCAGGTGAACACTCCCTATTGTTATCGCTGCCAATACGGGGGGGACGACTGCGCCGCCAAGTATGCTGCTGAGGTAGAGCGCGAACTGGAGCGAACAGGGAAGGATACGGCGGCGTTCATTTTCGAACCGGTGAGCGGCGCGACGCTGGGCGCGGTTGCACCGCCAGATGGTTACTTGAAGCGTGTCACAGATGCGTGCCGCGCGCACGGCGTTCTGACGATTGCTGACGAGGTAATGACTGGATTCTGTCGAACGGGAGCGAATTTCGCTTGCGCGCACTGGAACACTGTGTCGGACATCATCGTGGCGGGAAAAGGGGTTTCCAGCGGATACGCGCCGCTGGGTGCGGTGATCGCAAGCCGGAAAGTGGTCGACGCGATTCGAAACGGTTCCGGCAATCTCGTACACGGTTTTACCTACAACGCGCATCCGCCGTCGCTGGCGGCAGGACGGAGTGTTCTGGCGCGGCTGCAGCACGACGAGTTTGCCGCCAACGCAAAGGAAGCAGCCCATGCATTGGGGAAGTCTCTGCGCCAGCTTGCGGCGAGGCCGAGTGTTGGGGATGTTCGGGGTATTGGGCTGCTGTGGGGAGTGGAGTTCGTGGTGGACAAGGCAAGCAGGCGGCCGTACGCGCCGGGCAAGCAGTTCGCAGCAAAAGTGGCGGCGGCAGCGGCTCGTCTCGACGTGATGACCTATCCGATGCAGGGGTGCGTCGATGGTATTACCGGCGATCATCTGCTGATCGCGCCGCCAGCGGTGATCAAGCGCGAAGAGATTGAGTTCGCGGTAGAGCAGATAGGCCGGGCGGTCGAGGAAACGACGAATTCCTGTAGATAGATTCGGTCGAAGGTTCATTCAGCAGAAAGAGGTGCTCTCGTGAGAATCCCAGGTCGAGTAGTGTCCCGTGTGGTAGTTGTCGCCGTCATTGCGGTGCTCTCGTTGCCACTTTTGACCGGGCAATCGAAAAACGAAGCTCGCCTGATGGGATTTTCCGCTGAGGGCAGCGAGCATGAGTTGTCGATCGAGTCGCAACTGAACGCGCTCGTATCGGCAGAAAGTGCGCGCACGTTTCATCGCTACTTCACGAGCGAACCTCACCCGGCCGGAACCGAACAGGATCACAAGGTCGCGGAGTACATCGCGGACACGTGGCGCAAGCAGGGGATCGAGGACGTCACGATTCGTCAGTACGACGTGCTGAGCATGCTGCCGCGGGAGATTGCGGTCGACATGGTCAGTCCGGTGGTCTATCGCGCTGGTCTGCGCGAAGATGCTTACCCGCAGGATCCGGACACGAGCAACCCGGCGGTGCGCGGGGCATGGCTCAGCATGTCGGCTTCGGGCGAGGTGACGGCACCGATTGTGTATGCGCACAGCGGCAATCCGGAAGACTACGAAGTGCTGAAGAAGGCCGGGATCGACGTTCGCGGGAAGATCGTCCTGGTCCGCTACTCGAACCCTTACAGCTATCGCGGATTCAAGGCGCTGACGGCGCAACGTATGGGGGCGGCGGCCATCCTCATTTATTCCGACCCCGAGGAAGATGGCTACAAGAAGGGGAAGGTATATCCGGACGGGCCGTGGGGGCCGGAGAGCCATTTCCAGCGAGGATCGATCACCTACGACTTCATCGTGCCGGGCGATCCGCTGACGCCGGGGTGGGCCTCGGTGCCGGGGGCAAAGCGGATTCCGATGAAGGGGGCGCGATCGCTCCCGGGGATAATGGCGGTTCCGCTTTCGTGGAAGGACGCCAAGCCGTTGCTGGTGAACATGGGCGGGCCGAAGGCGCCGAAGTCGTGGCGCGGCGGTCTGCCGATCACCTATCGGCTGGGCGGTCAGGCGAAAGTTCACGTCAAGGTCGACATGGACACGCGAACGATGCCTTACTACAACGTTGAGGGGCGGATTCGCGGGGCGAAGAACCCGGATCAGATGATCGTCCTCGGAAATCATCACGACGCGTGGGAATTCGGCGCGGTGGATCCGAGCAGCGGGACTGCTTCGCTGATGGAGTTGACGCGCGTGCTGGGAACACTGTTACAGAAGGGGATCCGGCCGGACCGGACGCTCGTCTTCTGCAGTTGGGATGGCGAGGAAGTTGGGTTGACGGGTTCGACCGAGTGGGGAGAGCAGTTCGAGGACAATTTGAAGAAGAACGCCGTGGCGTATATCAATGTCGATTCGTCGACTTCGGGACCGGACTTTGACGGCAGCGCGGTGGGTTCGCTCGCGCCGATGCTGCTGGAAGCGACGCGATCGTTCCAGGATCCCGCGACCGGAAAGAGCTTGTACGAGGCGTGGAAGAGTTATGTCGAGCGCACGCGGAAGACCGAGAAAGACAAGCAACCGGTTACGGACGCGAACATGGTCAACGTGCGGATTGGAAGCGGCTCGGACCACACCGTTTTTCTCAATCATGATGGAGTGCCCGTCATTGGCCTGCAATTCGATGGGCCGTACGGCGTTTATCATTCGGTTTACGATGACTTCTTCTGGATGAATCACTTCGGCGATCCCGGTTACAGGTATCACGCACTGATGTCGAAGCTTTGGGGCGCCGTAGCGTTGCGACTGGCGAATGCTGACACGCTGCCATTTGATTTCTCGGCGTATGCGGGCGATCTGCGAGATTTCGTGCAGGAAGTGACGAAAAAGCCGGGAGCGAAGGAGCACCTGCAATTCGCGGACCTAATGCAGAAGATCGACGAGTTCGAGGCAGCCGGCAAGAGCCTGAAGGAAGTGGGCGGGCAAAGCGGATTGTCTCCGGACGAGGTGAAGCAGATCAATGCGGCGATCATGGAGGTGGAGAGGAACTGGCTGAATCCGGATGGCATTCCCGGGCGGCCGTGGTTCAAGCACGAACTCTATGCCGCGCGGTACACGTACGCGCACCTGGAGTTGCCGGGAATCACAGAAGCGGTGGAAGCTGCTGATTGGAAGACGGCGCAGCAGCAGATCGATATCTTGAAGGCGGCAACGGCGAAGAACGCCGAGCTGCTGGCGGGAGTGGTAAAGACTACCAAGACCTCGGAGGAAGTTGGGGGCCGGAAATAGCTGCCTGCAAGTGAGGCGGCAGCCGTCATTCTCAATACCTGAGCGGAATTGTTCTTTTAATGTACAATGCTGGACACCGATGAGGGTGAACTGTGAGACGGCGCCGATCCAATTGTGCCCACCTTCAAACCGATAAGTTCGGCCGTTGCGAAAACTGCGGTGCCATGCTCGCCAAGTGGAGCCGAGAGGACTTGGAGTGTGTGACGCTCATCAGGGCAGAAGCGGCGCAACGTGCAACCGAATCGCGAGTTATCAGGCATGAGCCTGAACAAAGCAAACCGACGCATTGATCTGCGCTTCGGTGCTTTCCCGCCGGTAATTCCTGAAGATTGATGTTTGGCATCTCGCCCGTCTAGAATTTCACCATGTCAAACGCGACGCTCTCTTACGAAGAAATCAAGGAAAAGGTCTCCGCAACAGCTTCGACAGCCGCCACTTCAGAGCAGTTGATGACGCAGGTCGTGGCGATCCTTCACCAGAATCTCCTTAAATACAACTGGGTGGGCTTCTACATGTTGAACGAAGCTGGAGACATGCTGCATCTGGGGCCATTTGAGGGTGCGATGACACCGCACGTGGCGATTCCGCTAAACGAGGGAATCTGCGGGGCGGCGGCCTCCAGCGGCCACACCGTCGTGGTCGACGATGTGAATTCCGATCCGCGCTACCTGGCGTGCTCAATCGAGACGAAATCGGAAATCGTCGTCCCGGTGTATGCGCACAGAAAGGTCGTCGGCGAACTGGATATCGACTCGCACTTCAAGGCAGCATTCACGCCGGAAGACCGGGAATTGTGCGAGGCGTGCGCGGAAGTCGTGGGCAAGTTCATCGAGAGACACCCGTAGTCAGAGTGCCGGGACCAACCCACTCAAGCCAACAGAACGCTTGAATGGGGCACCCGTTTCGCTGGTAATCTAGTGCAATGCTGACGATGCGACCGATTGGATATGTGAGCAGTCCGTACAAGACCACGAGCGATGTTCCGCGCGGGCTGGGTGCAAAGCAGGAAGCGTTGGGAGAGTTGAAGATTCTCTCGGAATTCGAGCCGGGATTGGCGGACATCGAGGGCTTCTCGCATCTTTATGTCATCTGGGCCTTTGATCGCTCTGAAGGATTCCAGTTGAAGGGAAAGCCGCCGACCGATAACCGAGAGCATGGAGTGTTCGCGACGCGCTCACCGTACAGGCCGAACCCCATCGGCTTGACGGTGGTGGAGTTGCTCGGTCGCGAGGGGACGGCGCTGAAGGTCAAAGGTGTCGATATGCTGGATGGAACGCCGATCCTGGATATCAAGCCGTACCTGTCGAGCATTCCGATGGATAAGTTGCGGAGAGGGTGGCTGGCGGAAGCGGAGGAAAGGAATCGTTAGAACCTGTTCACCACTGAGGCTCAGAGACGCAGAAAGTAAGTTATAAAATCAATGAGCAAAGGCGCGGAATTAAATTCCGTGCCTTTGCTTTTGCAGCTATGCCCAAAAACTCTGTGCCTCTGCGTCTCTGTGGTGAATTGGCTTCAGCTGGTAAACGCCAGTGTCAAGAGTGTCTTTTGTTCCAGTTCATGCGCTTTGGCCGAGCCGGTTGAGGGGCTTGCGGCGGCGGCGCGTTTGATGGAGCGGATGGGTTTGCCGAGCAACAAGCGGCGGAGTTTCGGCACGACGAAGCTGAGCGCACCCATGTTGGCCGGTTCTTCCTGCACCCAGACGAGTTCAGTGGCGTTCGGGTAAGACTTCATCATGTCGCGAATCTCGTTCTCCGGGAAGGGGTAGAACTGGTCGAGGAAGCAGATAGCGGTTTCGGAGTCGCCGCGGCGCTTGCGCTCGACCTGGAGTTCGTGACCGATCTTGCCGGTGCAGAGCAGCACGCGGCTTGCCGCCGGAACCGTATGATCGACAACAACAGGCTCGAAGCGCGGCTTTGTGAATTCGTCGATCGGACTGGCGGCTTCCGGGTGACGCAACATGCTCTTCGGCGTGAAGACGATGAGCGGCTTGCGCCAGCGTCGCATGGCCTGGCGGCGCAGCAGGTGGAAGTACTGCGCGGCCGTTGAGGCCTGCGTCACCTGCATGTTGTCTCGAGCGCAGAGCTGTAAGTAACGTTCAATGCGCGCGCTGGAGTGCTCCGGTCCCTGGCCTTCGTGACCGTGCGGCAGCAGCAGCACTAGCCCGCTGAGCAATCCCCACTTCTCTTCGCTGGCGCTGATGAACTGGTCGATGACGATTTGTCCGCCGTTGGCGAAGTCGCCGAACTGCGCCTCCCAGAGCACTAGCGCTTCGGGATAGTCGCGACTGTAACCGTATTCGAAGCCCATCACGCCGGCTTCGGAGAGTTCAGAGTTGTAGATCTCGACGCGCGCCTGGTTGGGCGCGAGATGGCAAAGTGGAACGTATTCGCGCTCGTTCTGGATGTCGATGAGCGCGGAGTGGCGCTGGTTGAAGGTGCCGCGCCGCGAGTCCTGTCCGCTCAGGCGAATGGGCGTGCCCTGGAGCGCAAGAGACGCGAACGCCAGAGCTTCGCCCATGCCGAAGTCGATGGGGCGCTTGCCCTGCGCCATTTCGAGGCGCTGTTCAAGAAGCTTCTTCACCTTGGGGTGAATGTGGAATTCGGCCGGATAGCTGGTAAGTTTCTGGCCGAGATCGGCGATCTCTTCACGCGTCAGCCCCGTATTGACTTCGAGGCCTGGCAGGTAGGGCCCTCCCTTGTACTTGTCCCAGTAGCCCGGAAGGTCGTAGAGGTTCGGCTTCTTGACCATCGCGGCTGCGTCCTGCTTGGCCTGGCTCATCTCCGCGCGAACCTCGGCGACCTTCGCCGTGACATCTTCGCCGAGTTCCTTGGCGTAGATCTCGTAGAGCGGCGGATGCTCCTTGATGCGTGCGTACATGATCGGCTGCGTGATCGTCGGATCGTCGATTTCAGAATGGCCGTGACGACGGTAGCCAATGAGGTCGATCACTACATCGGAGCCGAACGTGTAGCGATACTCAATGGCGAGTTTGGCGAGGCGCACGACCGCTTCCGGATCTTCGGCGTTGACGTGGAAGATGGGAATGGGCAAACGCTTCGCAAGATCGCTGGAGAAGCGCGACGAGTTGTACTCGCCCGGGTTCGTGGTGAAACCGAGCAGGTTGTTGATAATGATGTTGATGGTGCCGCCGACGGTGTATCCGCGCAGCGTGGCCAGGTTGAGCGTTTCCGCCCAGATGCCCTGGCCTGCGAACGCCGAGTCGCCGTGCATGACGATGAGCAGCGTCTGCTTTTTTCCCTGCTCGCCGCGCCGGGTTTGTTTGGCGCGCACGCGTCCCATGGCGACAGGATCGACGGCTTCGAGGTGGCTGGGGTTCGACACAAGATGGATCCGCACCTGGCGGCCTTCATAGTCGTGGTAGCCGGTGGCGCCCATGTGATATTTCACATCACCGCCACCGAGCACCGAGCGCGGATCGACATCTTCAAAGTTGGAATAGATTTCGGCAGCAGGACGTCCCACAATGTCCCATACGACCGTCAGGCGTCCGCGATGGCTCATGGCCATGACGCATTCTTCGGCACCAAGATGAGCGGCCGACTTCAATGCCTCATCGAGCAGCGGAATGAGTGAGGTGTTGCCTTCGAGAGAGAAGCGCTTCGTGCCGATGTACAGGGTCTGTAGCATCTGCTCGAAGATGTCGGCTTCCACGAGCTTATCGAGGATTTCCTTGCGATTGACCGGCGATGGCGCACCCTCGAGCCGCTCGATGATCCAACGGCGACGTTCAGGGTCTGGAATATGCATGAACTCGGCGCCAAGGGTTCCGCAATAGATGGCACGCGCGGCTTCAGCGTGCTCGCCTTCGATCTGAAGGTCGGGATGCTTGAGCGGCTGGAAGTGGCCGAGCGGATCGAGATTGGCCTCGAGATAACCCCAGCGACGAAAAAGGTCGAAGATGCGCTCGCGTTGTTCTACTTCAGAACTGGTTTCGGCAGACGGAAAGGCCTGGGCCGGCAAGATGAGCTCCTCAAAATGCGAATGATGACGTAATCCCCACGTAAGAGAATATCAAGAATCGGCGGGCGCTAACAGAAGGGCAAACCGCAGATTTGGTGGGGGTTAACCTCAATATAAGGATGACGGAAGATGCCCCGGGGATGCGGAAAGTAGCCGCGCCTGTGCGTTTGGCGGCATGTGGATTTCTGACCTTGACGCCGATGGGCGGTGAGGACTACTGTCTTGCGGTCATTCGCGGCTCCTCCTCATTCGGTCTCAAAGGAGGCGAACCATGATCTCTCGCATCATCACTTGTACAATCGACCCTGGCCGCGTCAATGAATTCCGGTCCGCGCTGAACAGCGACTTCCTGCCACGCATTCAGTCGCAGCGTGGGTTCATTGACAACATCGAATCGCTCGATCCGAACACGGGCCAGTTCTGTTGCATCACTTTGTGGAGTTCGCAGGCCGATGTCGAGAACTACGACAGCGGACTGTTCCAGGAAGTTGCGGTGTCGCTCGGTCCGCTGATGCAAGGCAATCCCAGCGTGCAGACTCTGCCGGTGGAGAACTCGTCGATACACGGAGTATCGGCGGGGAAAGCGGCGGCGTAAAGACAAACGTTCGTTAACTCAGGTACCAGACACAGCCCCACAGCAGTCAGAGTGGGGCTTCCCTGTCTTTGGCGAAGGAATTGGTAATTTCGTAATTTGAATTGATAATTTTGGTGCTAATTCCGTTCGCTTCTACAAATCACCAATTTTCAATCTTCCCCAACTTTGCTCCAGACGCCCAGCAATGCGGCTGTGGCAGCGGTCATGTCAGGAGCGGAGGAGATCGCGGAGATTACGGCGGCACCCGCTACGCCAATGTTGATGATCTGTGGGAGATTAGATTCGGTGATGCCGCCGATGGCAACGATGGGGATGCGAATGTCGCGGCAGATGCGGGCAAGTTCGTCGAGGCCGATGGGAGGAGTGGCGTCGGCTTTGCTCGGCGTGGGAAAGATGGGGCCGACTCCGAGGTAGTCGGCGCCGGAACTTGCGAGCGAGATGGCTTCAGAGTAGTCGGTGGCGGAAATGCCGATAATCATGCCGGGGCAAGAGATGCGTTTGACTTCCGCGAAGGCAAGGTCGTGCTGGCCGACGTGAACGCCATCGGCGCCGATGGCGAGAGCGACTTCAACGCGATCGTTAATGATGAGCAGCGCGTTGTGTTTTCGCGTGAGTTGCAGGAGTCTTTGTGCGATGGCCGCGAATTCTTCGTCGCTGATTTCTTTGTCGCGAAATTGAATGATCCGAGCACCGCCGGCGAGCGCGGCAAGGGCGACGTCTTCGTGGGTGCGTCCGAGATGCGGAACGCTGGCCGTGATGATGTATACACGCAGGTCGAGCGGGTTCATTCGACGATCTCGATGCGTGCGCCTTCAGCGAGCGCTTCGGGAGTGAGGTTGGCCAGGGCGTCATAGAGTTGCGCGTGAAAGGTGCCGGGGCCTTTCGAATTGCGCACGGCGATTTCGCCGGCGAGACCAAAGACGGCTAGGGCGGCGGTCGCTGCAAGGAAGCAGTCCGCTTCGATGGCTGCGAAACAGGCGGTGATGGACGTCGACATGCAGCCGGTGCCCGTGACGCGACCCATCATCGGATGGCCGTTGGAGATCCGTGCGAAACGTGCTCCGTTGGAGACGATATCGACGGCTCCGGTGATCGCAGCTACGCAGTGATTCTTCTGCGCAAGAGTTCGGGCGACGGTTTCCGGGTCGGTTCCGGTCTCGTGAGAGTCAACGCCGGCGATCTTCGCTTCGAAACCCACGAGGGTAGCGAGTTCTGCGAGATTGCCGCGGATGATTGAGATTTTCAGATCAGAGAGAAGACGCCGAGCGCTTTCGGTGCGGAGCTGGGTCGCACCGGCACCCACAGGGTCGAGAACGATCGGAATGTCGAGTTCGTTGGCACGACGGCCGGCGATCAGCATCGACTCAACCTGTTCAGGCGTAAGCGTTCCGATGTTGAGGACGAGTGCGCCAGCGGCAGCGACCATCTCTGCAACTTCTTCTTTGGCGTGCGCCATCACGGGAGCGCCTCCGGCGCAGAGCGTGATGTTTGCCGTTTCGTTCATCACGACGAAGTTAGTGATGTGATGGATTAGGGGTCGGCGCTGGCGGAGGCGAGTGAGGAGGTCGGCGGCGGATTGAGCGGGTGTGGGCATGGCTCGTTTTCCGAATACTTCAGTATTCACGAAGAGCGGCGGAAGCTCAATGATCAGGCTGAGACGAGTTTTCCGGTGTAGATTGCCATGCCGACGACGGCGTCGACGCCGCGCGCGTTCAATTGCTTGACCTCTTCCATCGATCTAATTCCACCGGCGACGATGATGCGACGCTTCGTGGCCGACTGCAGTTCCGGCAGAACGCCCATCGGGAAGCCGGACATGGTGCCCTCGGTGTCGATATGGGTGTAGAGGAAGGCGCCGCAGTACGATTCGGTCTCGCGCATCATCTGCGCTGGGGTGAGGTCGGTGGCTTGCTTCCACCCGTGAATGGATACTTTTCCGGCGCGGGAATCGACGGCGAAGATGAGGCGCGCGGCTGCGGCGGCGTGGGCGAATGATTTCGCCGCGTCGAGATCAACGCGGCCTTCACGCTGGAGCGAGGAGCCGATGATCACTTTCTTGGCCCCGGCGCGAAAGAGTGCCTGCGCGTCCTGCGGGGTGCGGATCCCGCCGCCGACCTGGCAGGGAATGCGCTCGCAGATGTGGCCGATCAGATCGCGGTTGGAGCCCTGGCGCATGGCGGCATCGAGATCGATGAGTTGGACGAGGGGGTACGGACGGAAACGCTCGATCCACTCGTCGACGTTTTCGTACTCCAGCGCTTTCGTCGCGCCCTGCACGAGTTGCACGACTTTCCCGCCCATGAGGTCGATGGATGGGATCAGCATGGGAGCCTCACGGGAATTCCTTGCTCGCGCAGGTATTGCTTGAGTTCGCGCACGTCGTGAATGCCGAAGTGGAAGATGCTGGCGGCGAGCGCGGCATCGGCGCAGCCCTCGCGAAACACATCGCAGAAATGCGCGGCGTTGCCGGCCCCACCGGAAGCGATCACGGGAATCGACACAGTGCTGGCGACCGCAGCGGTGAGTTCGCAGTCGAAGCCGATGCGAGTGCCGTCGCGATCCATCGACGTCAGCATGATCTCGCCGGCGCCGCGATCCTCCACTTCTCTTGCCCACTGGATGGTTTTGAGGCCGGTCGCCTTACGTCCGCCTGAAACGTAGACTTCGGATTCCCTTGGCGCTTTCTCACCCCGGCGAGCGTCGATGGCGAGCACCACAGCCTGCGAACCGAATCGTTCGGCGATTTCGGTGATGAGTTCAGCCCGGGCGACCGCAGCGGAATTCATTGTGATTTTGTCGGCGCCGGCGTCGAAAAGAGCGGCAGCATCGGAGAGCGAGCGCACGCCTCCGCCGACGGTGAATGGAACGAAGAGCTCTCGGGCGGTGCGACGAACGGCGTCGAGCAGGATTGGGCGTTCTTCGTGCGTGGCGGTGATGTCGAGGAGCACGACTTCGTCGGCGCCGGAGGCGGCGTGACGGTGTGCGAGTTCGGCGGGATCGCCGGCATCGACGAGATCGACGAACTGCACCCCTTTGACGACACGGCCTTGGTTGACGTCGAGGCAGGCGATGATGCGCTTCGTCAGCATGCCGCCTCGCAGAAGTTCTTCAGGATCTGAATTCCGGCGGCCCCGGATTTCTCCGGGTGGAACTGCACGCCGAAGACGTTGTCGCGCTCGACGGCGGCGGCGAAGGGAGTGCCGTAAAGAGTCGTCGCAACCACACCTGCTGCAACCGGAGCACGATAGGAATGGGTGAAGTAAACGAAAGCATTTCGGGGAATGCCGCGAAAGAGTGTCGACTCATCGCGGACTTCAAAATCGTTCCAGCCGACATGCGGTGATTTCACTCCGGTGGGGAAGTGCTCGCACATGCCTTCGAAGAGACCGAGACCGGGGACGTCAGGCGCTTCTGTGCTTCCGGCGAAAAGCCACTGCATGCCGACGCAGATACCAAGAAAGGGAATGCCCTCGCGAATCGAATCAGAAATCGCTGCGCGGAGGCCAGAGTCTTGCAAGCGCTGCATGGTACTGAAGTGGCCAACGCCGGGGAGAATGACGCGCTCGGCGCGACGGACGACTTCGGGATCGTCGGTGATCTGCGAGTCGAAACCGAGATGCGCGATCGCCTTTTGCACCGAGGCGAGGTTGGCCGCTTTGTAATCGACCACTGCGATCATAGAAGCCCTTTCGTGCTCGGCAGCATCGCCGCAAGTCGCTGGTCGCGGGCGCAGGCGAAGCGTAGGGCGCGGGCGAAGGCCTTGAACAGCGATTCGATCTTGTGGTGGTTGGAGCGGCCATACATCACCTTGAGGTGAACGTTGGCGCGAGCCCCACGGGCAAAGCCTTCGAAGAAGTCGTAGACGAGTTCGGTCTGGAGATCGCCGACGAGGCGCACCCGAACTTTTGTGTCGACGGCGCACGATGTGCGGCCGCCGAGATCAATGGCCGCGATGCCGAGCGTTTCGTCCATCGGCATCAGGAAGTATCCGGCGCGAAGGATTCCTTTCTTGTCGCCGAGAGCGCGATCGAAGGCTTCACCGAGAGCGATACCGACGTCTTCCACGGTGTGGTGCTGATCCACATCGAGGTCGCCCTTGCAGGAGAGCGTCAGGTCGAAGGCGCCGTGACGCGTGAAGAGTTCCAACATGTGATCGAAGAAGCGGATTCCGGTCGAAATCTCGTACCGGCCCTTGCCATCAATGTTGAGCGCGAGCGAAATCTTTGTCTCATTAGTGTTGCGAGCAAGCGAAGCTTTTCTCATCGGGAGGCCTCGGCGGAACTGGGTTTCCAGCCGATGGCGTCGACTGCGCCGCGGAGTTCTCGCAGAAGACGGTTTGTCTGGTCATTGGTCCCGACGGTGATTCGGACGCAGCCTTCGCATCCGGGATCGCTGTTGCGGTCGCGAACCAGAATGCCCTGTGCGCGCATGGCTTCGATGAAGGGCTTACGGAATTTGCCAAAGCGGGCGAGAACGAAGTTCGCCTGGCTGGGCCAGTACTGGATACCAAGTTGCTCGAGTTCGTTTTCGAGGCGGCGACGACCAGCGCGGACTTCGGCGGAGTATCCGGCTACGTATTCGCGGTCTGCTAGAGCTTCCGGCAGGCAGGCGAGTGCGACGCCATTGACGTTGTACGGCGAGCTGACGCGGCGCACGAGTTTCATCTGCGTGGCGCTTCCGGCGAGCACACCGACACGGAATCCGGCGAGGCCGTAGGCTTTGGAGAATGTACGCGCGATGAACAGATTGTCGTACTTGCCGATCAGATCCATCAGCGTTTGGCCGTAGAACTCGAAATAGGCTTCATCGATGAGCACGGCGGCGTTGGGCGCTTCTTCAATAACGTCGATCAAGCGTTCGCGAGAGACAACCTTGCCCGTCGGGTTGTTGGGATTCGCTATGGCAATGAGTCTGGTCTTCCCGCTGATCGAAGTGAGCGCGGCGGCGGTGGGGAATTCGAAGTCTTTCGCCGCGCAGATGGCGAACACATCGGCCCCGGTAGCCCGGGCATAGATCTCGTACATGGAAAACGTCGGCACGACAATAAGAGATTCGTCGCCGGGTTCGAGATAGGTTTCGCAGACGAGGTGGATGGCTTCGTCGACGCCGTTGGTGAGTAGCACTTGATCGCGGTTGAGGCCGAGGAATTCGGCGGCGATGGCCTCGACGGGTTCGCGCTCCGGATACCTGCTGAGCACGTCGCCGTTGATGCGCGAGAGCGACTCGAGAACACGAGGTGAGCAACCGCTGGAGTTCTCGTTGAAGTCGAGGCGGAGTCCGGTGCGGCCACCGAGCGGAGGGTGATATTCCTTCAAGTTCTGGACGACGTTACGGGCGGTCAGCATGTCATAGCCTCACGCGCACGGACTCTGCGTGCGCCTTTAAACCCTCGGCTTCGGCGAGCAGGGTGACGGTCGGTGCGATCTTCTTCAGCGCGGCCTTCGAGACTTCCTGCACGGTGATGATCTTGAGGTAGTCGAGCACGCTCAGGCCGCCACGATAACGCGCCGCACCGCCGGTGGGAAGCGTGTGGTTGGGGCCGGAAGCATAGTCGCCGAGCGATTGAGGAGAATATTGTCCGACAAAAACCGATCCGGCGTTGAAGACGAACTTCGCATCGGCCTCGGGAACCGTGATGTGTTCGGGGGCAATTGCATTGGCCCAGCCGAGCGCTTCTTCGCGGTCGGGAATGACAAGAGTGACGGCGTTGCGGCGCAGCGATTCACGTGCGACCAGATTCTTCTTCGACATCTCCCCGCAGGCGTTGGCTACCTGTTTCGCCAACTTGCGATTGCTCGTGATGAAAACAACAAGAGTGTCGGGATCGTGTTCGGCTTGCGCGACCAGGTCGGCGGCGTAGAAGTTCGGATCGCCTTCGTGAGCAAGCACGATGGCTTCCGTCGGGCCAGCCAGCATATCAATCGCGCAGTCGAACGCAACGAGCTTTTTCGCGGCCGTGACATAGGAGTTGCCCGGGCCGACGATCTTTTTCACGCGTGGAATGACCGGGTCCTCATCTTTTCCCGCTAAACCATAGGCAAAGGCGGCGATGGCTTGCGCGCCGCCGATGCGGTAGAAGTGCTTGATGCCGAGCAGCGCGGCGGCGGCGAGCGTCTGCGGTGCGGGTCTGGGAGAAGCGACTTGGATGTGTGGAACTCCGGCGATCTGCGCAGGGATGACCGTCATCAGCAGCGACGAGGGCAGGGGGTAGCGTCCGCCAGGGACGTAGCAACCGACAGAGTCGATGGGGACGACGGACTGGCCGACTTTGAGTCCGGGTTCGATCTCGCGCAGCCACGATTCGGGCTTCTGCCACTCGGCGAAGCGACGGATGTTCGCTGCTGCGCGCTCGAGGGCAGTAATGAAATCCGGTGAGACGGAATCGAGGGCACCCTGCAACTCTTCTTCGGAGACGCGAAGAGGCTGCTTTTTTCCCAAGCCGTCGAACTTCTCGGCGTAGGCGCGAAGTTTGCGCTCGCCGCCTTCGCGAACGTCGCGGACGATGCGCTCGACGGTGCGTTCGAGTTTCGGATCGCGTTCGGCGCCGCGATCGATGAGGTTCCTGGCCGCATAATCAAGCGCCTTCTGACGTTCGAGGACGCGCATTACATCACCACCTTGTTGAGCGGATATTCGACAATCCCAGTGCCGCCCGCTTGCTTCAGGCGTGGGATGATATCGCGAACAGTGTTTTCTTCGAGAATGGTGTTGACGGCGACCCACTGCGGATCGCTCAACGGCGACACGGTAGGGCTGTTGAGCGCAGGGAGAACCGAGAGAACATCCGGCAAACTTTTCGTTTCGACGTTCAGCATAAGCCCGACACGGCCCTGCGCGGAGATGGCACCCTGTAGCAGGAGTGAGATGTTTTCGATTTTGCGGCGCTTCCACTCGTCTTGCCATGCGCGCGTGTTGGCGATGAGCTGGGTGTTGGATTCGAGGATGGTTTCGACGATACGCAGGCGGTTGGCTTTGAGCGAGCTGCCGGTCTCGGTCACTTCGACGATGGCGTCGGCGAGAATGGGCGGCTTGACCTCGGTTGCACCCCAGGAAAACTCTACCTGCACAGGGATATTCTTCGACGCGAAGTAGTTTTTCGTCACCTGTACGAGCTCAGTGGCGATGACTTTTCCGGAGAGATCCTCCGGTCGCTTCACGGGTGAATCTTCCGGGACCGCGAGAACCCAACGAACTTTCGCGCGCGACTGTTTCGCATAAACGAGATCGCAGACGGGAAAGACCTCGAGACCGCTTTCGGCGACCCAGTCGAGGCCGGTGAGTCCGGCGTCGAGAGCGCCGTGCTCCACGTATCGTGCCATTTCCTGGGCGCGAATCAACATGCATTCGACCTCGGGGTCGTCGGTGGTCGGGAAGTAGGAGCGGCCATTGGCGTAGATCTTGAAACCAGCGGCGGCAAAAAGCGCGATGGTGGCGTCCTGAAGGCTGCCCTTGGGAATGCCGAGGCGAACGTTCATTGCGACACCTCGGCGGAGAAGTCGATGGGCCGGGTGAAACAGGAGCGCGTACCTTCGTGGCAGACCAGGCCGTCGCCCTCGACGCGGACTTTGACGAGAACGGTGTCCTGGTCGCAGTCGGTGGCGGCGGAGACGAGTTTGAGGCGGTTGCCGCTAGTCTCGCCCTTGGTCCAGAGCTTGTTGCGGGTGCGGCTGTAAAAGGTCACATAGCCGGTGCGCAGAGTGGTGTCGAAGGCCTCGCGGTTCATGAAGCCCACCATGAGGATGTCACCATTATCGGCGTCCTGCACAATGGCGGGCGCAAGGCCCTGCATTTTGTCGAAGTCGAGTTGCATGTTCTTCTCCGTGCCGGCGAGGCGCCGGCGCTCCAATCGCGTTACTGGACCGAGGGCGAGGCAGCGGGAAAAACGAATGGCCCGCTGTGCTCGATCGCATCAGCGGGCCAGGAACTTGGGATGATTTCTCTTTATCCGCAGGCCTGCGCCGACACGATCGCCGCGTGGTGATGGTGATGATGGCGATGGGCCAGCGAAGTCTGCATGATGGTCCTTATCATAGGGGCGTGTGATAAGGAGTGTCAAACCTTTCCTATACATTTCTTTACGCCAAACAGGGTATTCGAAGCGTATATCAGGTCATAAGCGTCGATAATGGAGAGAAATGTCCGAGTCCAATGATCTGGCTGTCCGAGCCGTTGATGTGGTCCGGCAGTACCGAATGGGGGCCTCGCTGATCCGCGCCGCCGATGGGGTGAACCTGACGGTTGGGCGCCGGGAGTTTGTTGCGCTGCTCGGCGCTTCGGGGTCTGGGAAATCCACATTGCTCAACCTGATTGCCGGGCTCGACCGCCCGACCGGAGGCGCCATTTACGTGCTAGGCCGCGACCTGGCGAAGCTGTCCTCGCAGGAACTGGCGCGCTATCGGCGCGAAACGGTCGGGATGATCTTTCAATCCTTCAACCTGATCCCGACCATGACGCTCGAGGAGAACGTCGAACTGCCATTGCGGTTTGCCGAAGTCGATCGCGGCGAGCGGGCGAACCGGATCAGGGAGGCGCTCGAGAGAGTGGATCTGATCAAACGCCTTGGACACCGCCCGCCGGAGCTCTCCGGCGGAGAACAGCAACGGGTTGCGATCGCGCGAGCGCTGGTGAATCGTCCCGCGCTGTTGCTGGCCGACGAGCCGACGGGGAACCTGGACAGCCACACGGGAACGGAAATCATGACGCTGTTGCGCGAATTGAATCGCACACTTGGCATGACGGTGATCATGGTGACGCACGAGCGGGCACTGGCGGATGAGTATGCCAGCCGGTCGATTCACCTGGCTGACGGACGCGTGGTCGAGGGGGTGCCGGCATGAAGGGCTACGATCTGTTCGAAATGGCCTCGCGAAATTTGCGTGAGTCGAAGCTGCGGAATGGGCTGACGACAATGGGGATTGCCGTAGGAGTGGCTTCGCTGGTGGCGATGCTTTCGCTGGGGGTTGGACTGCAGCAGCTTGCAAATTCCAAGGTCGCCAAGTCGGGACTCTTCGACACCGTGTTCGTCACCTCGCCGAGGGAGTTCGACGATCACGAACATGACAACGAGAAAAAGCAACCGGAGCAGAACCGCATTGTCGATGAGGCTGCACGGCAGGAGATCGCGAAGATTCCCAACGTGGTAGAGGTTGCGCCCGAAATCCGGGTAATGACGGACATCCGGTACAAGGACAAGTCGTACCCGGCCTTCATGGGGGCGCTGCCGGAGTCGGCCAAGGGCGGCGATGCCTTCGACAACATGCAGGGTAAGTTCTTCAGCTCGCCGACGGCGAAAGAAGCGATCCTGCAGAAGGACTTTGCCAAGACGCTGGAGCCTGACAATCCGAACGCGATGATCGGGAAGGAGATCGTGCTGCGCTATGCGGAGCGGCACGCAGCGGAAGACAAGGGGGATGCGGCATCGTCATCGACTGACGAGTTCTCGTTCTCCGTGGTACGGAAAGAGCAACCGCTGAAGGTGGTAGGAATCATCGACCAGGAACCCTTCGGCGGCATGCGGATGATCTCGCGTGCGCGATTGTTCCTGCCGACGCAGATGGCAGATTCGCTGAACATGGTGCAGTTCTCCGACGTGCGTGCGGCGGCGAATGCGGATTCAAACAAGGGCGGCAAGACGTATTCCATGTTAACCGTGAAGGTTTCGAGTGCGGGGAAAGTCGAGCAGGTGCAGGAGGCGATCAAGAAGCTCGGCTTGCGAACCTATTCGATCCTTGACGCGAGCAAGAGTCTGCGGAAGTTTTTTGGGATCTTCGACATGTTCCTTGGCGTCTTTGGATCACTGGCGCTGGCGGTGGCATCGCTGGCCATCGTGAATACGCTGGTTATGGCGGTGCTGGAGCGGCGTCGCGAAATCGGGATCATGAAATCATTAGGCGCCGACGATGGGGACGTAAAGAAGCTCTTCTTCGCCGAAGCTGGCGTGATGGGCCTAGTGGGCGGCGTGCTTGGGGTCGGGTTGGGGTGGCTCATGGGCCGAGTGATCAACTTTGGCACGACGTTTTATATGCGGCGCAACAACATGAGCCCGGAAGACTTCTGGGCGGTTCCTTGGTGGCTGATCGGCTGGGTGATTCTCTTCGCGGTTGGCCTCAGCCTGATTGCGGCTCTGTACCCAGCGTCACGAGCGGCGAAACTGGATCCGATACAGGCGCTGAGATACGAGTAATCGTGCCATCGGGCGATCGTGCCATCGTGCCATTGAAAATCGGAAATCGGGTAGTCTTGTAAACGAAGCGGCTAATCACGAGGAATAGAGAGCTGAAGACGGGGAAACTAATGCGCGTGCTGATCATCGCAATTGCGGTGATCTTTTCTTTTGTTCCAGCGCACGCGGCTTCGCGGGTCGATTGCGGCCGCATTCAGAGCGCGATTCTGCATCGGGCGGTGCCGTATTGCGTGATGCTGCCGCCGAGTTATGACCAGGACAAGACGCGGAAGTTTCCGGTCGTCTACTATCTGCATGGGCTGGGCGATAACGAGCAGTCGCTGATCAATGCCGGCGGGTGGAATATTTATGACGACCTGCTGTCGCAAAAGAAGGTCGATGAGTTCCTGATCGTCACGCCGTACGGGTACCAGTCTTTTTTTATCAATTCGCGAGACGGGAAGTTTCGGTACGAGGACTTCTTCCTGCGCGAGTTCATGCCGCAGATTGAGAAGAAGTACCGGGTGAAGCCGGGGCGGGCATCGCACGGGATCATGGGCATCTCGATGGGCGGCTTCGGGGCACTGCATTACGCGTTCAAGTATCCGCAAAAGTTCGCTGCCGTGAGCACCCATATGGCGGCCCTGATGGATGTATTACCGAAGAATATCGGCGACACGCCCGAGGGCAAGATGATGGGTACCATCTTCGGATCGCCGATCGACGAGAAGTACTACCAGGCCAACAATCCGCTGAGCCTGGCGCGCATGGCGCCCGTGGGGGAACTGCGGTCGATGAAGATCTACTTCGACGTCGGCGACCACGATCACTACGGGTTCAACGTCGGCAACGCGGAGCTCGACCGGATTCTGAAACAACGCAAGGTGCTGCACGAGTTTCATATCTTTCCCGGCGGACACGATATGGCGTTCGTGCTGCAACACTTCGCGGCATCGCTGGAGTGGCAGGCGAAAGCGCTGAAGTAGACGGCAAAACCGGTAAACGGCAAAACTGAAGACACGCGCTTTTCAGTTTTGCCATTCTTCCCTTTGCCGTTTAGCCTTCTCTTAATGATCTCTCTCCAGAACTCGGACCGTCTGTTTGTTCTTACCGGCGCCGGCATCAGTGCCGAGAGCGGGATTCCGACATTTCGCGATGCGAATGGATTGTGGGAAGGATGGCGGTTTGAAGATGTCGCGTCGCCCGAGGCTTGGGCGCGGGATCCGAAGCTGGTGTGGAAGTTTTATTCGTTGAGGCGTGCAGGAGCGTCACCGTGCAGGCCGAACCCAGCGCATGTGGCACTTGCCGAACTGGAGCAGAAGATGGGCGACCACTTCTTCCTCTGTACGCAGAACGTCGACAACCTGCATGAACAGGCTGGTTCGCGGCGCCTGGTTCACATGCATGGCGAGCTGTTCAAGTCCCGATGCGATTCCTGCCGGCGCTCGCCCTTCGAAGACACGCGAACATATGACGGCGAGATCCCGCGCTGCGAGTGTGGCGGGCGGATTCGGCCGCACATTGTGTGGTTCGGCGAGGTACCGTTTGAAATGGATCGCATCATGGCTGAACTCGATCGCTGTACCGTGCTGGCGGTGATTGGAACGTCAGGAGTTGTGCATCCGGCAGCGAGTTTCGTGCACTGGGCGCGGCAGAGGTATGCCGCGGGCGGCGAGCCGGTGCGGACGATTTACGTTGGTCCGGAGGAGCCGGCGAATCGGACGGCGTTCGATGATTGCGTGCTGGGCAAGGCGGGAGAGAGGCTCTCCGGATTATTCGAGGTGGTCCACTAGAATGACAAATGACGGAATGTCGGAATGACGAATGCACCGCCGGGGAAGGCGCCTCTCATTCGTCATTCCTCATTTCGACATTTGTTTTCCCCGTTTTCCACACCGATTAACAATTGACGCATCCGTATCGGCAAGCCACAATCAAAGTTCCTCTGTGCGGAGCTGTCGCACCGGACCCATCATGCTTGTTTATCTTTGCGGGGCCATCGAGTACTCGCCCGACCACGGGAAGGCTTGGCGTGCGGAAATCACGCCGTTCCTGCAATCCCTTGGGCATGATGTTTACGATCCCGCGCTCGACGAGAAAAAGACGCTGACCGAAGAAGAGGTGCGCGATTTCCGGCGCTGGAAGACTATTGACCTCGACCGGTTCCAGCGAACCGTGCGCAAGATCATCGATTACGACTTGGACTGGATCGAGCGCAAGTGCGACTACATCGTCGCGTTCTGGGATGAGCACGCGGGGCGCGGAGCGGGGTCGCAGGGGGAGCTGACGCTGGCCTACCGGCGAGGCATTCCGGTCTATATGGTCACAGCGGTCCCCATCGGGCAGATCAGCGGATGGATCCTGGGCTGCGCGACGGCGGTGTTTTCGAATTTCGAGGAATTGAAGGAATATCTCGCGGATCAGTACTCCACATCGAAGGTCCCATTGATGGTTAACGGAGAACTGAGAACCGGGAACTGAGAACCGTCTTTTATGAACATTACCAAGGGAAGCATCGGCTGGATTGAAGTGGTGTGCGGTCCCATGTTCAGCGGCAAGAGCGAAGAACTGATCCGCCGCCTGCGGCGGGCGGAGATCGCGCGCCAGCGGGTGCAGATCTTCAAGCCGGGCATCGACCAGCGCTACGCGCAGGACCACATCGTGAGCCACAGCGAACTCAAGATCCAGTCGGAGGGCGTGAAGGACTGGCAGGAACTCGAGAAGAAGCTCGACTGGCGCACGGAAGTGATTGGAATTGACGAGGCGCAGTTCCTCGGCGACGGCATCGTCGATCTCGTTGTGCGCCTGGCCGATCTCGGAAAGCGCATCATCATCGCCGGTCTCGACACCGATTACCTTGGTCGGCCGTTCCACCCAATGCCAGAACTGCTGGCGGTCGCCGATGACATCACGAAATACCTGGCGATCTGCATGCAGTGCGGCAACCCGGCAAAGCACACGCAGCGACTCGTCGCGAGCGAAGAACTGGTCGTGGTCGGCGCGGCCGGCATGTACGAGGCGCGCTGCCGTCGGTGCTTCGAGCCAAACCTGGCTAAACTGGAAAAAATGAAGCAGTCGGCTGCGGTGGCGATGGGAAGAGGGGCGGAGAAGTAAGCTGGTCGGAATGCGGCTTTTCCCTGATCTACTTCTTTGTCAGAAGCCGAAATGAGTTCACGATTCGTTCGAGCTCGCGAGGTTGCTGTTGGCCGGAGTCCCAACTGACCACAATGACGAAAAGCCGGTGGTGCCCGCAAATCCAGCGCTCGTAATCCATTCGGCCATTGGGGACTTGTTGTAAGAATTCAATGGCGTTGTATTCAACCGCAGTAACCTTTCTAAAATAGATCGCCTTGAAGCCGTTGAGCTCAGATTTTGCCGCACCTGTATTACGCTTCGCGTACTGTTGTTCCTGCGCCTTCAGCCCAGCAACGCAATTATCCCCTGCATTCATCGTGTGAAGCGACAAGCCACCGCCGTCCGACAAGCTGACTGTATAAGCCGTACCTCCAGGCATCTGGGAGCTTTCATGGGGGTGGGGATCGCTCGGCAGCGTAATTGCGAATTCAGGTTCAGGGTAAATGTATTCCTTCCATTTCGCGCTTTGAGAATTCGTTTGCGCGTAAACAGCGATCCCTGGGAGAAACGCGCCAATCACTATGATGAAACGGATATTCATTGAGTCGGAATGATAACCGCAGGAGTGTCAGTGTGCCATCGTTATTGGCAGAGCAACAGAGGCGTGAGAATTAAGATTTCCGGTTGAGGTGCACAGCAACGGTATACCCGCCGTGCTGCCCCGCGTCTTGCGCCTGCAGTTGTCCCTGCGAGTCGATGCGGTGAAGGGTGTATCCCAGTTCCTTCACGAGAAAGTTGTGCATGTCGGCAAATGTGGCTCCGGCACCGGTTTCGGTATAGCGCGGCAGGGTTTCGAAATAGAGCATGGGGTGGAAGCGGCGCAGGGTATCGGCGGCCCCCTGCATGACGTCGAGTTCCATTCCCTCCACGTCGATTTTCAAGAAATCAAGTCTGGAGATCGCGCGCTCGCGGACGAAGTCGTCGAGCGTGATGATTTTGATTTTGTGCGTTCCGGTTTCGCCGAGCAGGGCGTTACCTGGGTTGCCCTTCTCTTCAGCCCAGTAGAGTTCGCCGGGAGCACGTCCCACGCCCGCGGCAATCATTTCTACCCGTTTTGACAGCTCGGGGTTCAGGTTCAGGTTGTCGCGCAGCCGTCGGAGATTCGGCGGGCCGGGTTCGAAAGCGTAGATCTTGCCATCGGGTCCGACCAGTTTCGCCAACGCCAGCGCGATCGCTCCGACATTCGCACCGACATCGAAACATGTCCAATCGCGTGTGTTGAGCGATTGCAGCAGCCAGACTAAGGGCGGCTCGTAGGTGCCGGTCCACATGATGCGCTCGACCTTGAAGCGCGTATCAATGTTGACGGAGATGTCGCCGAGGTACTCGCGAAATACGAACGACATTCCTTCAGGCGCAGCCTTGCGCAGGTTCGGGTACGACGATAGCAGGTGCGAGCGAATCGGCGCGGGAAGCGCGCGAAGGAAGGTCCGGCGGAGTGCTCGGGAGACTTGGGCCATTCAAAAAAGAGAATAACCGCGAAGCCACGAAGACAAGAAGAACGAAATTCAGGACGTCACCACATATGTTCGCAAACCCCGAGCACATACGCTTCGAGCGGATTTCTTAACTCGAAACGCCACCCTTCTTCTGCTACTCTGGCCGTTCACTTTTTTACCGAGGTTCTCATGAAGCGTTCTGTCGCTGTTCGTGTCGTTACCGTTGCCCTGCTCGTAACTCTCATCCCGCTTATTGCCATCTCCTGGGGAAACGATGGTCATATCGCCATCAACCGTGCTGCCGCAGCGAAGTTGCCGGCCGATATGCCGGCATTCCTTAAGAACGCCGCCGACCGGCTGGCGTATCTCGGGCCGGAGCCCGATCGCTGGCGCGAGAAGTCGGAGCCGCAGTTGAAGTACGCGCAGGAGCCGGACCACTTCATGGACATGGAACTGGTGGACTGGATGGGGGGCAAGCTGCCGCCGGATCGCTACCTCTTTGTTCGCGCGGTCTACGAGCATCGCGAAGCCGATCCGAAGAACGCGACGCCGGAAATGTATCCGGAGAAGATTGGCTTCCTGCCGTACGCGACCATGGAGGTTTACGGGCGGCTGAAGGTGGCGTTCCGCGAATATCGGAAGGCACAGAAAGAGGGGCGCTCGACTGCCGACGCCGAGGCGAATGCGATCTATTACGCCGGGTGGCTTGGACACTATGTTGGAGATGGCTCGAACCCGCTGCATACCACCGTGCAGTACAACGGCTGGGTCGGTCCGAACCCGAATGGCTACGATACCGGAAAGACGATTCACTGGCGCATGGAAGGACCGTTTGTCGGGCGCAACATGGCGAAGCTGCAATTCGCGGACCTGGTAACCCCGGCGAAAAAACTCGACAACCCGTTCGATGATTTTGTCGCGTACCTGCGAACCTCGCAGAAGGAAGTCGAGACGGTGTATCAGTTGGACAAGAAGTGCGGGTTCGACGGCGAGGGCACGGAAGAGTCGCGCGATTTCATCCGGCACCGTCTCGCTGCAGGCGCGCAGATGCTTGCCGATATGTGGTACACGGCGTGGGTCGAGAGCGCGGTGGAACCGGAGCCGTATCATGGGCCGAGCGGGCAGAGAGAGCCGGTGAGGAAGTGCGAGCCGGCGGTCGCAGCAATGACGAAATGACGAATTTCGGAGTGACGAATGATTTCGATTTCGAAATCTGAACAGGATCGATTACTGCAGGAAGCCGAAAAAGTCAGTGAGCGGGCATATGCGCCGTTCTCAAAATTCTTTGTTGGATGCGCGATTCTTACCAGCGAGGGAAAGACCTATGTCGGGTGCAATGTCGAGAACTCGTCCTACGGGCTAACCAATTGCGCCGAGCGGACCGCGATCTTCACGGCGATTGCCGACAAGACCGACGGCCGGAAACTCGACATCAAGGCCGTCGCCGTGGTGAATCGCGATGGAGTCTCGTGCGCGCCGTGTGGAGCTTGCCGGCAGGTGATCTTCGAGTTCGGTCCGAATGCGATTGTGATCTATCGCGGAAATGATGGCGAAGCCGTGCAGACGACGATCACGGAATTGCTGCCGGTGGGATTTCGCTTGGAAGGATAGGACGCGAGGGGAACGACGGTTAGCTAATCCTCCGCGCCCTGATCATGGTTAGCATCTGCGCGCCCTGCCGACTCTGCTGGCTGACTGATCCATTCGGCTCGTGCCTTGCCACTAACCTTCATCTGCAGCACCGTCATGCAACCGTCTTCGTCGGAATCGACGATCAACAACTCCAGATGGCTGCCTTCCTGCCGGGCGTAAATTGTCGACCACTCATGGTGGGAGTTGGACCATGTCTCCACGAAAGGACTCCATTCGCTGCCTAACGCGCGGCCGACCTCCGCCTGGAGCGCATTAACATCTCTGGACGGGATGCGAAAATCGTCGAACTCAGCCATCTTTAGCCCACTCACTCCGGAGCCGAACATGAAGGGCTTCGCCAACCATAGCCCGGGAACGCCGTGGTGTCGCACCGAGTAGCGCCTTTCCAATACGCTGACCACTGCCTTGATCCCCGTCTGTGCCATCGCTGTGGATGCGACTCCCATGACGATGGCCAACAGCACGCCGACTATCCGAAGCCGGTTCATTTCTTCACCGCTGGCGGCGTGGACGCAGGTGCTGACTTCTTCGGCACATGAATATTCTTCGGAATCCCGAAGTTTCCACTCAGGTCGTCGAGATCCTCGGGGTTGATCGGCCCATCGAGATGAACGAGGACAAGTTCCTTGGGTTCTTGCGAGAGCACCACTATCCCCATCGTTTGGTTGTTCACGGTCCTTATGTAGATCTCGACGTGTTCTTTGTCAGGCTTGCTTTCCACCTGCACAATGCGCGACCACTCCGGCCCCTGTAGTTGGGCGCGTATCGGCTCCACATCAGCATCGGTGAACTCGTCCGGTTGCTTGAATTCCAAGCTGCGAACGTAGATTCCGTTCAACTTCGAGACTAGTCGTTTTCCTTCAGCGTCGCCTTCGTTGTCCATGAATTTCGAAGCGAACTGCAGCATCTTTTTGTCCATGGTAACTTTGACGACTTCATCGGCTTTGGCCGCGAGTCGGTCCCAACTGCTGGGAACTTTGATTTCCTGCGCCCACGCGGCGAGACCGCTGATTACAATGAGAACTGCGCACCACAGAGTTTTCATTGATCCCTCCCAGACGATCTTTCGTTTATCTGCTGCACCATCGCTTGAGCGAGCCTGAGCTTCGCCCCGGCGATCTGCAGTGCCAATAAAGCCTGCTGCTTTGCGGCTTCGCCTTCGCTGCGCCGACGCGCTCTCTCACGCCGCAGGAGCGCGCCGCCAATCAGCGCGAAGCATAGTAAGGCTACCGTGGCCCAGCGTATTTGCGGTGACCCGAACAAAGCGCGCCACCACGAGCGTTGCCGATGCCTGCTGGCGCGGTCCTCGACCCGGGCGGCAAAGCCGGGCGGTGGTTCCTCGCGGCGCAACGCATCCTTAAGTTGGCGTTCAAAAGAATCCATCATCTCTTCACCTGCATCTGCTCCACTTTCTGACGAAGCATGGCAAGGCTCGTTGGAGCTGGCTTTTGACCGTGTTCACAGATATACCGAGCACTCGGGCAATGTCTTCCGGATCGAGATCTTCCTGATATCGAAGAAGCACGACGCCGCGCGCCTTCTCCGGCAGTGACGCAACAAGTCTTTGGAGTTGCCGACTGACTATGGGATCGCAGTCCAAATTTGGTGCCTCTGGTTCTGGCACAGCATCCAGTGAAACTTCAGGACGCCTTCCTCGACGGCGCGCCTCGCTGATGCAGCGATTGACCGTGACCCGGCGCAACCAGAAGACAGCGTGCTCGTCTGACTGCAACCTCCCTAAATGCCGATGAAGCTGCAAAAACACGTCCTGCGCGACTTCCTCAGCGAGGTTGCGGTCTGCGAGGAAGTGGAGCGCGAGGGTGAACACCATCGCCTGGTGCTGGCGAACCAGATCTCCGAAATCCTCAGCGGCATTCCTCATCTGAGCCGACTTGCGATCTCGCTCCGCAATTGCCCTTCATTGACTTATACGCCGGAGAACGAGAGGGAGAATGCAAAAGAATGACAAAATTGCGATCAACGGATGAAACAGAAGTCCTTCGACCCTGCGGATTTTCGCGAGGGGAAATTCCCACTCAGGCGATTAACGATTTTCCGGATTGACGATGAAAAGCTGAACTACCTCATTCCAGCGAACTTCGGACTGGGAAGGGGTACCCAGACACGAATTGCTCCGGGCTAGTACTTCGCTTCAAACTCCGCGAACTTCTGTTCCACCTTCCACTCCTCGCGAGCTTTTTCGGACGCGTTTAACAGTTTCTGGCACGAGGGCATCACCGATTTGATGTTCGGCCGGTCGGCTGCGCATTCGTGGCCCATTACAAACCGTCGTCCATCCTGCCAGAGGCTTTGTCCGGGCAGGAAGGCGTGCTCAATGCTGGTGCGGACCATGCGTTTTAGCGTGAGATAGTCGAGGTCCTGTTCGTAGACGCCTTTCATGAATTCGCGCGTGATCTCCGAGCGAGCAACGCCTTCGTCGTCGGTGGCGAGCGCGACCGGCACTCCAGCCTTGAGGTATTGCGCCAGCGGGTGGTTCTTTCCTTTCACGCCCAGGATCATGTCGTTCGAGGTCAGGCAGATTTCGACCATGATGTTGCGACGAGCCATTTCGGCGAGCAACTGGTGCGGGTTGTCTTCGTACATTATGTCTACACCGTGGCCGATGCGTTCGGCGCGGCCGATCTCGATGGAGTCGCGGATATGGTTGCGGAGGCCATCTGGCGGTACTAATCCCGGTGCGAGTTCTCCGGCGTGCAGCGTGATGTGTACCTTCGGATAGATCTCCTTCAGGTACGACAGCATCCGCATGTGCAACTCGAAGTCGTGCATCGGGATGTAGGCGTCTTCGGGCATCACCAGATTGAGACCGACAACGCGCGGATCCTGTGTTGCCGTTTCAAACGCAGTGACGAGTTGGGCGAAGACAGCCTGCTTGGGGAATCCGCGTAGGATCTGGAAAATATAGCGGGTCTTCACGGAGCAGCCGGGCTCGGCGAGCGATTGGTTCGAGTCGCGGCAGTGCAGGATTGCGTCCCGGCGGGCTTCCCACTGGTCGAGGTTCTTGCTCGTCTGGGCAACGATGTCGCGCAGGCCACCGTCGAGCATGGCTGTACGCATTTTGCCGAAATCGTCGTTCCACTCGGCTTTCAGGCCGAAGCTGAGCGAGGCGAAGACGTCGGGCGACAACATGAGTTCGAGGTACTGCACGTTGGCGTCGGCGTTGCGCTGCGCCAGTTCGGCGAGCATGTCGCCGTAGTGGCCGATCTCGGGCTTGTCGAACAACGGGAATGCGTCGAAGAACTGGTCGTGGCCGCTCTTCCCGGACATCGGCCAGCCGAGCATGGACCACGCGGCGAGCATCTCGCGGTAGAGAATGGGATCGCTGAACGCCTCTTTCGCCTCGGCCTGACCTTCTTTACAGGGTGGAGCGGTCAGGTTCATCGTTTTGCGATCGACGCAAAGATTGTTCTCGGCGGCGAAGCGGACGTAACTCTCGGCATAAACCGCGCCGGTCATGTGGTTATGCAGGTCTCCACCTTTGGGCATCTCCCTCAGAAAAGCGTAGAGCGCAGGCGGAGACTGCCGTGCCGCGTCGAACGCCTTTTCCGTGCGCTGTTCGGGCGATTCGGTTGGGGCTGCCGGAGGCGGTGCGGGATGCGCCGGAGTGGCCGCGGCGGGATGCTGCTGCGCGCTGGCGAACGACGAGCACGCGACGAGAACAAGACTCAATGCGATGCGCCGAGCGCGCATTGGAGAGCTCCTATGAAAACGGTGAATGTTGCTTATGATACGGCAGGCAATGACGAATGACGAATTTCAAGATGAGAATGAAGCAGCAATTGACGTTTGGAAAACTAATGACGATTGTCGAAATGCCGGAATGACGATTGAACTGCTTTGCCTGGTGCTTTTCATTCGTCATTCCGGCATTCGTCATTTCGGCATTTCTTCACAATCGTCAATGAGAAAATCGTCAATCGTCAATCGAAATTGTTGAAGTCTCCCGCCTGCTCTTCTACTATCGTCATTTCCTGAAATCTGGTATTTACGGGGAGTCGCATTTGTGTCGGAACTCAAGGTCTTCATATCGCGGGAGCAGATTGCGAAACGTGTCGCCGAGATCGCGGCGCAGATCAGCAAAGATTACGCCGGCGAATCGATTGTCCTGCTGGGCGTCTTGAAGGGTGCGGCTATTTTTCTGAGCGACCTTTCGCGGCACGTCACCCTGGATGCCAGCTTCGATTTCATCTCGGTTTCCAGTTACGGCAATGCTAAGCAGAACAGCGGCGAAGTGAAGATGCTCAAGGACGTCGACCAGTCGATGGAAGGCAAGAACATCATCCTGGTCGAGGACATCCTGGATACCGGCCTCACCCTGACTTATCTCTCCCGGGTGCTGAAGGCGCACAAACCAAAGAGCTTCAAGATTGCCGCGCTCTTGGACAAGAAGGCGCGGCGCATTGAGAACATCCAGGCAGATTATGTCGGCTTCGAGATCCCGGACGAGTTCGTAGTTGGCTATGGCATGGATTACGCCGAGAGGTATCGCAACCTGCCGGATATCTGTATCGTGCCGTAGCTGTCTCCTCAAGGTTTTCTGTGGAATCGGCGTCTGGCCCATGGGGGCCGCCCCCGGTAATCCTGCGACGTTATCCTGGGAACGCCCACCTGTTGATCCCAAAGAGGGAACATTACTTCTTACGCGTCCTTTTCGTAACTAGGCTTCCAGGCACTTTCCGCTTACCATCTTTGTGCGATGCTAAAATCCATTGAGTCATGGAAAAAGCATTGAAGGAACCTACCTCCCCTGTAGCTCAGGATTGGAAAGCTGTAGCTGCTCTCATTGACCATACGTTGTTGAAGCCGGAAGCGACGCGGGCGCAGGTCGCAAAGCTGTGCGCAGAAGCGGTGAAGTACGGCTTCTGCTCGGTCATGGTGAACCCGTCGAACGTGGCGCAGGCCGTGAGCCTCGTGCAGGGCTCGCCCGTGCTGGTTGGAACCGTGATCGGGTTCCCGCTGGGAGCGACGACGGGCACGGCGAAACTGGCCGAGGCGGTCGATTGCCTGCGGCTGGGCGCCAGAGAGTTAGACATGGTGATCAACATCGGGGCGCTGAAGTCGGGCGAGCGCACCGTGGTCAGTTCGGAAATCAAGGCGCTGGCCGACCTCGCGCATCGCTCGGGGGCGATCCTGAAGGTGATTATCGAGACGGCCCTGCTCGACACCGACGAGAAGATTCTCGCGTGCAAGCTGGCGGCCGATGCGGGTGCGGATTTTGTAAAGACCTCGACGGGTTTCTCATCCGCCGGTGCGACAGTTGCCGATGTCGCCCTGATGCGGGGAGTGGTGGGAACAAAGATTGGAGTGAAAGCGGCGGGCGGAATCCGGACGGCTTCGGATGTAGTGGGAATGATCGATGCCGGAGCGAACCGGATCGGGGCGAGCGCAAGCGTTGCGATTGTGCGCGAAATGGGCGCTCCCGATTAAACAAGACGCCCAGCCGCGGGCGGACTGAATGCAGGATACGAATCAGACGAAAGCGGTTGGGCTCAAATACGCACGGTCTCTGCAAACCCTGCTGAAGACCGCGATCATGTTCTCTCCCGGCCATGCGGCCGTGAACCAGCCTCTGCAGCACAGCTTCGATCAGCTCAACGAAATCGTTAAGAATCACGGGCAGTTCACGCTCGGGTTCGTCGATCAGCGCGTCATGATCAACAACATCCTGACTACCGACCCTGCGCTGAAGACCCTGGAAAACGAGTTCCTGAAGCGCGGCGTTGGCGCGGTCACCTTCGAAGTTGGATTAACCATGACCGGCTACCGAAAACTGATCGGTGTTCTCGCAGTGCAGGTCAAGACACTGGAAGCAACCGGCCTGCACCAGCACCTTGTACAGAATCCCGTCGAGTTCGCGCGAATTATCCCAGCCGGAAAGAACCAGCAGCGCTCCGAAAGTGGCGACACAATACTCGAGACCGACTCCGAGTCCTACCTGATGTCGAAAGCTTTATCGGATTTTCGCGCTCCCGGCATGGAGAAGTTCGACTGGCTGCTGCAGAACGCCGGCGTCACGGGAGCGACGGCGGGTGCTGCTTCTGGAGCCGGGTTCGACGGCGGGACCGGCTACGGAACTGGCATGGGCGGCAATGGCGGCGACGGCGGATTCTCGGCCGGCTCTTCGGGCGGATTTGGCGCGGGATTGACCGGAAACGGACCAGTAACTCCGGGCGGTGGCCCGGCGGGGATTACCGCTGTTGTCGAAGGTTATTTCAATGCCACGCTGATGGAGAGCGTGGATGGTCCGCAGAAATCGTACGTGGACCTGGCACGAATCATTGCTGAGTCCCGACCGGAAGTAGTGCTGGCCTCGTTCCCGCCAAGGCGTCGCGAGGCGCTCCGCAAATTGCCGCCCGACCAGATGGCGGCCGAGGTCATTGAAGACACCGCCGCGCAGTGGGCCGCCAAACGACTGGGTACGGCTCCTGGCGGTCCCGATGGTCTGATCATCGAGGACGAGATCATTCGCGTTCTGCTGCGCAGCCTCCAGGCAACGCAAGTGGCTTCGCGCCTGGCCGAGAAACTGGCGGAGTACGTTCGCGAATTCAACATTCCTCAGACGACGACGGAGCGGATTCGCGGCGAACTCGAATGGGCCGTTGTTCCCGGCAAAGAGAAAACACGGCGCTTCCTGCAGTTCAAGACTTTCGAGACGAACCATTTCCGGCGCCTGGTGCTTCACATTCAGGAGCTTGTGAGGACGGGCGACGCCCCAACCGCCACCCAGTTGGCTGATCGATATATCTCGCTGATTACCAGCAATGGCGAACTCCGGGTTGAAGACCTCGGTCGCCTGCCGGAACTGATCCAAGCACTCGGTGGCTTAAGGTCCGACTTCTGGCAGAGCACGAGCAGTCATCTCTGCGAGGTCCTCCCACGATTCGCGCATCAGGACCTCGCCCATCAGCAACTCCTGAACGCCCTGCTGGCGATTTCGCGAGTTGTATCCAAGTTTGAACAGTTCGAGATCGTCGAAGCGATCGGGACCGCGATCCAGGGCGTCGCATCCGTCAATCCCGCAGATCACGAAAAATGTTGCCACAACGCGCTAACCGGACTCGCATCGACGCAGGCGCTGGAACGAATCCTGGAAATGTATGTCCAGAAGCGCGACGAAGGAAATCTGCTGCGAACTGCGTCGGCGCTTCTGCGGTTCTCTGGGCCGGCCGGCATCGGCAAAGCCGTCGCATTGCTCGAGGAAGAAAAGAACGCCGCAAACCGTCTGGCGTTGATCCGGTTGATCGGACGAGTCGGCCCGATGGCTTTAGATACGGTTCGCAAATGCCTGCACGACGAGCGTTGGTATGTCGTGCGAAACGCGTGCAAGCTGCTCTTCCAACTGAAAGATCCGCAAATGGTGACCGAGATGGCCCCGGCATTACGTCATCAGGATGAGCGCGTGCAGAAAGCAGCCTTGGACGCAGTGCGCGAATCGCGCGACCCACGCCGAGCGGTCGTAATCGCGGACGCGTTGCCATTCCTGAAACCGCAGCTTCGCGATGAAGCGCTAAGCGAACTTCTGTTCCTGCGTGATCCGGCGAGCATTCCCGCCCTGGAGCGACTCTTGTTCACCGATCCGAAGGGAAACCTTCAGGTCGCATGTACGCAGACACTGGCTGCGATCCCAGGCCCGGAGGCAGAGAGGGCGCTTTTGCACGTGCTCAGCAGCCCCAACTTGATCCAAGCCGCGCGCCGCATGGCGCTGACCACGCTGGTAAAACTGAAGTCGCCGGATGTGAATTACGCGGTGCGGCAGTATGCCGAATCGGCACCCAATGATGCGATGTCGGTAGAGATGACGAAGACAGTCGGAACTTAGGCCTGACGTCCCCTACTGTTGCATTATTCAGACAACGCAGCTTCGCCGTTTTTCAATTTGTTGTGCTCGGCGGCGGATAGGAAAGCTCCACCCAGCAGCAGCATGCCCGAGATGTAAGCCCAGAACATCAGCGTAACCGAAATGGAGAACGGTCCGTAGACGTTCTGGAAGTCGAGCCATGGCAGGGAAAGAACATAGAGCTGCTTGGCGACTTCAAACAGAATGCCGGTCACCATCGCGGCCGGCAGCACGCTTCGTACGGGGACCTTGCCGTTCGGCAACACCCAGTAGATAGCGAAGAAGATGGCGATGCTGGCGAGGATCGCAAAAACCTTCATGATCATGTATCCCGCGGCTCGCACCAGCAGCCAATCCATTGGCATGTAGCGGCTCAGTAGATGCCAGTTGCCGGCGGTCGCCGCCACCGAGAGCAGTGCGAGCAGGCCACATCCGACCGCCAATCCCAGTGAAATCAGCTGGTTGCGGACATAGGACCGGTTGGCCGCAAATCCCCAGATCCTGTTCAACGCCACTTCCAATGGCAGGAAAACTCCTGTCGAGCTGATCACCAGCATTACCAGCGAGAAGATTTGCACGCGGTGTGCACCCGCCAGGGCCTTCATGTTCTTGATTACAAAGTCCTGATTGCTCGGCAGATAGTCGCGCAGAAGTTGCAGCACGACGTCGTACATCGCTGGCGAATGGATGACCTTCCGGGTCAGCGTCAGCATGAGGACGATACCCGGTATGAAGGATAAGATCGCATTCGCTGCCACCGAGAACGCGTACGTGTGCACCTCGGTCTTGGTCAGGTACCGAAGCGTGGAAACCCCATTCCGGCGCAGGCTTTGGCCAATCCCCATCGTATCCGCATACTCGGTATGAGCGGCTGTTACGGCCGTAGAGCCGGTACCGGAAGCCGACGGATCGGGTTCGACGATGGAGTACATGGAGTCCTTTTATGGTAGCAGAGTTCATCTCAGGTTGAGCGTACGCTCTGGATTTTCAATAGCTTGGAAGGCATCGAGTTGTTAATTTTCCTTGCCAAACCGTCAACTTCTTAGTAATTCTGCCTTACTCGTTATGCACAACGGGTCCTGGGCGAAACCGCCCGGGGGAATCAGGGTTGGATGTTTCGTCGGAAGTGCAGCACAGAGATTCACAGGCTCCGGAGTTTTGGACATGGCCGAAAGGTGCCAGTCTAAAACTCGGGAGCCTTTGTTTCTTTGCGTCAGGCTCAAAACGAAGCGACACCCGTTAACCTCACGCCAGACCTTGCCGCAACGAACGATGAGGCTGAGTAGTGGGGGATCCAAAGTTGCATAAGAGGCGAAAGGAGTTCGTTGTGAGAGAGAAGGGAACAGTAAAGTGGTTTAATGGCGCAAAAGGTTACGGGTTCATTCAGCGTAGCACGGGCGAGGATGTCTTCGTTCACTACTCTGTGATCCAGGAAAACGGTTATCGTACTTTGAACGAAGGCGAGGTCGTGGAGTTCGAGTGCGTAAAAGGCCCGAAAGGCCTTCAGGCACAGAACGTAAACCGCGGGTAAGCCTCGCGCAAAATTGCGAACCCTCCCGAAAGGGAGGGTTTTTCATTGTCGATTCGTTACCATCTGCCGGATTCAGTCCACTTCCAAGCTGACAATGTCCCCACTTGCATTCCCGCTCGCGCGGAAATTAACCGACACCGGCACGTCGTGCCAGCCGCACTCGAAGTTGTCGGCGCCAATCAGCAGGGCCTTCGACCGATCGGGGACATTGAAAGTCCACGTCTTCTTGCCAGACGAGACTTTCAATGTGGCACTCTCGTCGGCGCATTGCACGTTCAGCAACGTCCCCTTAAGGTATTGCACTTTCCGAGGATCGGGTTTGTTGGGGCTATTGCCTGGGGTATCATCCGATCCGGAAGCAAGTTTCGTCTTCTCCTCCGCGGGCCGTTTCCACTGCGGAGCGGTCGGGTCTGTGTAGCCTTCCGTCGCCCAGTGGCTCTCGGTCTTCTTCTGCTTGTCCGCATCCACCAGCATCGCCGCTGCGCGTTGTGCAACTTCCTTGTTGTCACTGCCTTTCAAGAAGGTCAACAGTGCCTTCGCATCTGCGAACTCGCTGTTCGCAATCTGCACATCCGCGAACTGCAGAAGCATGGACTGATCCCGCGGGCACAGCGCAAGCGCGCGTTTCATGCTCAGCGCCGCCTTGGCGGGGCTTTGCATGGAGATCTGCGCTTCAGCCATTAGCGCATAAGCGTCGCCCAGTTCGGGATCGATATTCAAGGCTTTCTCCGTCTGGAGCAAAATCGTCGGCGCGGCTGAGTCAGCCTGCACCTGGCCTCGCGAGCCCTGGTTGTAGTACACAGCGAGCAGGTAATGCATCATGCCGCTGCTGTCGTTGAGTTCGATGGCGCGGCGGATAAAATCGGCGGCGGTTTTCAGATCGCCATCGCGCAAGTACCCAATCCCCAGTCCGCGATTCACTTCCGCATTGTCGTGATTATTCGCCAGCAGTTGCTTTAGCTCAGCAATCGCCTGTTCGCGCTGGTTCGGGTGTTCAAGTCGGAACTCCGCCTTATACGCCGCGGCATCCACGTCGCTGAGTTTATTGGAAGGGAAGGTCTGTTTATCGAGAGAAACAGGAACATCAATGCGCTTGGGTTGCGCCGCGGTGGCGCGAAACTTGTTTAAGGCGGCATCAAGGGCGCTCGGGCTGATGGAGAACGCCTGCTCAAATGCCTGATCGGGCGCGACGTGCTGCAACATCACCTGCTGAAAGTACTGCGCCGCGGCGTCGAGTTGATTGCTCTCTCGAAGCCAGCGGAAAAGCAGCCATGCGGTAGCGCGGAATTCGGCCGACTGCTGCACGTCGTTCGAGATGAGTTGCGACACAGGGAGCAGCGCTCCGCGCTGCAGAGTACTGGCTACTTCCGGCGGAGCGTCGAGCGAGGCGGTTTTTTCCGTGACATTCATCCCGGCGAGGGTCTGGGCGACTCCTTCGTCGAACCAGGGCTGCGTCGCAGGATAATTCGCATTCAGCAGCAGGAGCGTATAGGCCCGGTACATCGCGCTCCAGTCTTTCTCCTCCGAGAGATCCACGAAGAGATAATCGCGGTCTGGAGCGGCCATCGCGAATCCGCCCGGAAGTGTCGGCTTGCCGCCTGCGAAGGAATTCAATTCGGCTTCATTGCGCACGCCGACGATGAGCAGCGGACGATTGCGGTGGATCTTTTTGCGGTTCATCAGCAGGCCGAATTGTGTTCGCACCTGTTCCAGCCGCCACAGAGCCGTCCGCGAGGAATTCGCATCGCTGTCGGAGATGATCTGCAGGTTCGGAGAGTGAACGACAATCCACTCCTGTGCCAAACCGCTAATGGAGAACGTGAGGAGGAACGCGAGCGAGAGGAACAATGCGCGTCTCATGATTCGTTTCGGTACGAGCTCCCATCCACTTGTTACCGCAGATTCGGGTACGCAGCCGAACCCCTTTGACCAGATGCTACCACTCCCGTGAGAGATGCGCGGTGACTACGAAGCTTGGCTGGCCCGGGCGCTACAACGAATGTGGGGGCATCAGTTTGGCGGGCAGCCGCAAAGTCGCCGCAGGAGCGCCCTTTGTTCAATTGTAGTTTCCAGGAATTCGAAACCGCAACGGAACCCCGAACGATGGCGCAGCCGAACACGGATCCAGACATGGTCACCGACACCGTGCGGCTTTATCCCGAGCATGGCAACGGATGCGGCGACGGCTTCCTGTGGCAAAACAATGCTGATTCCGCCGGTGCTGATGTCAGCCGTCCGGGCGTGGAGAATGACCGGCACCGGAGTCGCAAGCGCCAACCGGATGCGCATGTCGGCGCGACGGCGTGGCGATACCCGTCGCCGCCATGAACCGGCAACCGGCGAGTACGAGCTAACCGTCTTCCTCCGTGCGATCATAAGACCCAGAATTCTCCAGTTCGTCGAGCGCCCAACGTGCGTGCTCGGCGACGGCGGGATCTTCATCCTGCGCCAGTTCGCGCAACCTTGGAACGAATTCTAGTCTTCCGCTGTTTCCCATGGCAGTAACTACATTGCGTCGGAGCCCGTTCAACTTAGTACGCTTGACCGGCGATTTACCGAACGTCTCGCGGAACGTCTCCGGCGTCAACGCCGCGAGCCACTCTAGTGCCGGGTTGACGAGTTCTTTACGCGGCGCGAATTCGGGCTCCGTTCCCGGCGGGGCCTTTCGGTTCCACGGACAAACGTCCTGGCAGATGTCGCACCCGAACACCTGGCGGCCGATCCCAGCCCGGAGGTCCTCGGGGAAAGAGCCTTTCTTCTCGATCGTGAGATAGGCGATGCAGCGCGTCGCGTCCATCTCGTAAGGCCCGGTGAACGCGTTAGTCGGGCAGGCGTCCAGGCATGCCGTGCACGTGCCGCAGCGATCGGGCGCGGGTAGATCCGGCTGCAATGGCAACGACGTGATGATTACTCCCAGGAATAGCCACGATCCGAGTTCCTGGTTGATGATGCAGGTATTCTTCCCGATCCAGCCGATGCCCGCGTACTTCGCATAGACACGTTCTACTAGTGGCCCGGTATCGACATAGCACCAGGAGCGGAACTCCTCGCCGGCATCTTTTGCCATCGCAGCGATTCGACTTTCTAAACTCCGCAGTTTCGGCAGAATGACGTCATGGTAATCGCGGCGATTCCATGCATACCGCGAAACCCAGCCTCGCGTGAGATCGGGAGAGTCGATGGACTTCGGCTCATCGCTGTTGTAATTGACTCCCACGACGATGACGGATTTTGCCCACGGCGCGGCATTCTGCAGGGCGGCCCGCTTGAACTCACCTGATTCGTTGCGCGATTCGAGGTAATTCATCTCCCCGGCCCGGCCTTCGGCAATCCACTCGGCGAAGTGCTCCAGTTCCGGGAACTCTCCAATCCCGGCGACTCCCGCCAGGTCGAACCCGTTTTCACGGGCGGCTTGTTTCACGGCGGCGGGAAGGGAATTGTGCGTCATCGGAAGACCAGGTCCATTCTAAATGCCGGAAAAGACCCACATCCACGAAAGGCGCGTGGATGGGGCTTCCAGGTGGAATTCCGATGCTCACTTCTGGCCTGCTCAGGCCCATTCTGCTGCCAACTCTACCTTCCCTCCACGGACATGCTTACGTGCTTCCAAACGTAAATCAGCGACCGGCAGAGAGAGTTTAATCGCCGCACTCAGAGACTCAGGAGTGGTCTATTTCTTGCACCGAAACTGCGGGAGTATCAGGCCCCGCCATGAAAATTTCCGGTTCTCGCCAGTCGCTCGTCCTTTGCGTTCTGCTTCTCACATTTGCCATTGGCGCCCACGCGCAGTGCACGCTGAATACGGCCAGCCCCTCGGTGACAATCTGTTCGCCTGCAAATGGCGCGACCGTAAGTTCTCCGGTGAACATCGTAGCCGGAACCACCGACACCTCGAGCACCGTGAAGTACCTGCAGATTTATGTCGACGGGACCAAGCAGTACCAGATCAGTTCTAGCCAGTTGAACACTTCGCTGGCCATGTCGGATGGCAGCCATCGATTGACGGTGCAGGCGATTGATGCGGCCGGGCACACTTTCAAGACCACGATCTACATAACTGTTTCAACGTCATCAAGCGGTGGCAGCGGTCCCTGCACGCTGAGTAGCGCCAGTCCATCCGTGACCATCTGCTCCCCCGCGAACAATGCGACCGTCACCTCGCCGGTGAACATCGTTGCCGGAACTACCGACAACACCAGCACGGTGAATTATCTCCAGATCTACGTTGACGGGACCAAGCAGTACCAGGTCAGCGCCAACCAGTTGAATACATCGCTGGCGATGGCAAGCGGCACGCATCGTGTGACGGTGCAGGCAATCGATGCGGCAGGGAACGTCTTCAAAAGTACCATCTACATAACAGTGTCGTCGTCCAGCGGCGGTGGTGGACCGTGCACTTTGAGCACGACGAATCCATCGGTGACGATCTGTACTCCCGCGAACAATGCCACGGTGACCTCCCCTGTGAACGTCGTGGCCGGTACGACCGACTCCAACAAAGTCACGGCAATGAGGATCTACCTCGACGGTAGTTCCGTCTACTCAACCACCTCGAACCAGTTGAATACGTCCATTTCAATTTCAACCACGGGGACGCACCGCATCGCGGTGCAGGCATGGGATTCGGCAGGGCAGGTGTTCAAGTCGGTGGTGTATGTGAACGTCACGACCTCGCAACCACCACCTGGTGGACTGTCCAGCATCAAGCACATCTTCTTCATGCTGCAGGAGAACCGTTCGCTCGACAACTACTTCGGGATGATGCCGGAATATCGCGCCCAGCGTGGCTATACGGGCGACTTCGACGGCCTGAACTTGAACGTAACATTGCCCTCCTACACCGGAAAGCCTGTCTCGCCGTTCCACTTCCAGACCGTCTGTCATGAAAATCTCAGCCCCGGTTGGAACGAAAGCCATTACGACGTGGATGGCGGCAAGATGGATAATTTCATGAAGACCACCGGTTCGGTGCCGTCGACGATCGACCCCGAGGGTACCCGCGCGATGGGTTATTACGACTGGACGGACCTCCCCTACTACTACGAACTGGCCTTCCAGTTCGGAACCAGCGACCGCTTCTTCTCATCGGTGCTCGCCCCAACAATTCCAAACCGGATGTACTTGTTCACGGCGACCTCATTCGGCTACGTGCGGCCGGTTTCTCCACCGTCCGGCGGGTTCACACAGAAGACCATCTTCGAAGCACTGGACGACGCAGGTGTCTCCTGGCGCTACTACTATCAGGACAACAGCACCTTCCTTGCGCAGTTCTCCATCTGGCAGAAGGACCAGGGCAAGGTCCGGAGCATTAGCCAGTACTACACCGACATCCAGGACCCGAGCGCGTTGCCATCGGTCATCTTCATCGAGCGGGCGAGCAATACGGGGTTGGATGAGCATCCGACGAAGAATGTCCAAAAGGGTGCGGCGCGGGTGAAGCAGATTATCGATGCTCTCATGGCCAGCCCGACATGGTCGTCATCGGCGTTCATCTGGACCTTCGACGAGGCCGGTGGGCTCTACGATCACGTAAACCCCCCGTCCGTAGTGAAACCGGACGGAATGGAGCCGATCCTCAAATCGACGGATATCAAAGCCGAGTTCAACCAGATGGGTATGCGCGTCCCTCTGATCGTTATGTCGCCGTGGAGCAAGCCGCACTACGTCTCGCACACGGCAATGGAAACAACCTCGATACTGAAACTGATTGAAACGCGCTTCAATGTCCCACCGCTCACGGCACGCGACGCTAATGCGCCCGATATGACCGAGTTCTTCGATTTCACGAACCCGCATTTCCTGACTCCGCCGCCCCTGCCGGCTCAGCCAACGAATGGGACATGTTCGTACTCGTTGGAGAAGGCGCCGGGATTCTGAAAGGCCGTTATTAGTTCTTCGTTCTTCGACGAGCCGAGGGTCTCCGCATCGGTCTTACGAAGAACGAAGAACGAAGAAGTGCGGTGTTTCCCGCACAAAACAAGTAGAGGGGCGGAACGCGCTCGCAGCGTAAAATAGAAAGCGAATGCCCCTTTCTGTTCCCCGTCTCCGAACGTGGTTCGGGATTCTTGCGATCGCCACGGTGGCCGTTGTCGCCGGTTTCTATTTCTATGCCCGGATTCAGCTTCGCAGGATCGTCAAAGAGGCACCGCAAAAGCTCGGGGTAGAGATTCAGCAGAGCACGCAAGGATTTTCCTTCTCCAAGTCCGAGGGCGGCCGAACCCTGTTCACCATCCGTGCCAGCAAAGCCGTCCAGTACAAGGACGGCGGCCGGGCGGAGTTGCAGGACGTCAATATCATCGTTTACGGGCGCGAGGGCAATCGCTTTGACCAGATTTCCGGTTCCGGCTTCGAGTACGACCCGCAGAGCGGAATCGTTAAGGCCAATGGCGAGGTCAACATCGACCTCGAGGGAAACGCACTCGGACCGTCACTGCCCGATCAGCAGGTTCCGAAAGAGCTGAAAAATCCGATTCACCTGACGACGAGCGGCTTGGTGTTTAACCAGAAGACAGGATTCGCCGAAACCAAGCAAAAGATCGAGTTCCACGTCCCGCAGGCGAGCGGATCGGCGATGGGCGCCACCTACGATTCCCGGTCGAACGTACTCACCCTGAACTCAAACGTGAAATTCGAGACCGGCGGCTCTCAGGCGACGACTATCAGCGCGAATCGTGGGCTCATCCGCAAAGAGTCTGCGGAGATGACGCTCGAAGGTGTCCAGGTGGTGCAGGCGACGCGCACCATCGACGCTGACAAGGTGAAAGTGCATTTCCGGCCTAACAACGAAGTCGAGAGCGTGGTTGCGACCGGAGATGTGCGGCTAGCCGAAAAGGGAGCCAACGAGCTTTCCGTGCAGGCGCCGCGCGCGGATCTCGACATCGCCCAGAAGAATCTTATCCACCGCGCTGTTTTCACCGGAGGAGTGCAGATTGAGGGGCGTGGCAACACTGCCGTGAACGGGACCGCCGGAACTGTGACGCTCGACTTCGTGGGACAGAATCATCTGAGCCACGTCCGCGCAAGCAACAGAGTTCACCTGCAGCAGCTTCCGGCCCAAAACTCCGGTGACGCCTACGACGTCACCACCCGCGCCATGGATTTCGTGGTGAAGGATGGCAAGCGCTTCGAGTCTGCCGAAACATCCGGCCCCGGCCAACTCATCCTGACCCCGCAGAAAGGCGCCCTGGGCGAGCGCACGGTAATTACCGCCGACCGTTTCCGCGCGGCTTTCGACAGTAACAATCGGCTGAAGTCGATCCAGGGCGAGCCCAAAGCTAAGATGGTCGCCAGCTCTCCCGGGCAGCCGGACAAAGTCGCGACGGCTCATGAAATGCTCGTCAACTTCGCTCCCGGTGGGATCGGCGAAATCCTGATGAACGGTTCATTTGAGTACAGCGAAGCTGCGACTGGAAAGGGCGCAGGACCGGGTGGACGTACCGCGTTCGCCGAGCGTGCGCGCTACAACCCCGAAGACGAGACCCTGAGCCTGAGCGGTTCACCGCGTGCGACCGACGGCGGGCTCCAACTCTCCGCGGATACGATCCGCATCAATCGTCGCACCGGCGATGCTTTTGCAACTGGCAATGTTAAATCCACCTATAACGAACTGAAGCAGGATCCGAATGGCGCGCTGCTGGCGACCTCGGATCCGGTACACGCCACCGCACCGAGCATGAGTGCACAGCGCAACAGCGGTATCGCGCGCTATACCGGCGGGGCGCGGCTCTGGCAGGGCGCAAATATCGTGGAGGCGCCGGCCATCGAGTTCGACCGGCAGCGGCGCAGCATCGTCGCGCAGGGGAACAATACGAAGCCCGTCCAATCCGTGTTCGTGCAGACCGATAAGACCGGCAAGACCACGCCCGTCCTCATCACGGCGAAGAAGTTGACCTATGTCGACGCCGATCGTCGGGCACGGTTCAGCGGGGGCGTCATCGCCAGGGGCGCGGACTTGACCGTTACTGCCGATGCAGTGGACGTGATCCTGAATCCTGCCGGCCAAGGTTCCCGCGCGGCAAGCTCACCGTCGCAACTGAACCGGATCGTCGCCCAGAACCATGTCGTGATTCAGCAACCCGGCCGTCATGCTACCGGCGAAAAACTCGTTTACACAGCTGCGAGCGGCGAATTCATTTTGACTGGTGGTCCTCCCGTGGTGGCTGACGCCGAACACGGCACCATCCAGGGCGATTCGTTGACCTTCTATAGTCACGAAGATAAGATTGTCGTAGCCAGCAAAAGGTCTTCCAGGACAGTTACCCACACGCGAGTCAACCGCTGATGCAGATCCTCTCGACGGATGAGATAGGCAAAACGTATCGCGGACGTCGCGTCGTCAACGGGGTCTCTCTCAACGTCCATCGTGGCGAAGTCGTCGGCCTCCTCGGACCGAACGGCGCGGGGAAAACCACCAGTTTCTACATGATCGTCGGGCTTACGCCCCCCGATACCGGACGCATTCTCGCCGATAAGGACGACATTACCGACGTTCCCATGTATCTGCGCGCGCGCAACTACGGCATCAGCTACCTGCCGCAGGAGCCCTCGGTATTCCGGAAGTTGACCGTCGAAGAAAACATCCTCGCCGTCCTTGAAACCCAGAACATCTCCTGGCACGAGCGACGCGAGCGTCTCGAGGGCCTCATCGACGAACTCGGCCTCGGTCACATTCGCAAGAACCGCGGGTATGCGCTCTCCGGCGGCGAACGTCGTCGCGTGGAAATCGCTCGCAGCCTGTGTATTCAGCCGACCTTCATTCTTCTCGATGAGCCGTTCTCCGGTATCGACCCCATCGCGGTCCTCGATCTGCAGAAGATCATTTCCAATTTGAAGCAGAACGGTATCGGCGTCCTCATCACCGATCACAACGTTCGCGAGACGCTCTCGGTAACGGACCGCGCCTACATCATCAACGAAGGCCGCATCTTCCGCGCCGGAACGCCTGAGCAACTGGGCAACGATCCGGAAGTCAAGCGCGTCTACCTCGGTGAGAGCTTCTCGCTGGTGTAACCGGGCTTCATGGCAGGATGCTCAGAGCCTGGCGTTGAAGAACAACCGCTGATCTGCGGATCAAGAGGATTTCGCTGTTCCTATGTTTCGCGAATCTCTGCGAAATCCTCGGTTTGTTTCCCCCGTCACCCCAAAAAGCGACGCGAGTGCAAGGGACCGCGGACATATGTCGCCGGCGAGTCAAGCTAATTTCAATGTACGGAAGTAATCGCGGAAACCGTTATGGAGCACCGCACAGCGACGCATTCTGGTTTAGAATCGGATTAGCGTGAAGCTTCATTAAGCGCCTTTTCTCTGCAATGGTATTGCTACAGCCCAAACTGAACCTTAGAGTTTCGCAGAAGCAGATCCTGACCCCTGGCCTGGTTCAGATGGTCAGCGTCCTTGCGCTCAACAAAATGGAGCTCAAGGACATGATCAATGCGGAACTGGAAGAGAACCCGGTTCTTGACGAGTTCATGTCGGCTGTACCTACGCTGGACGAGGTAGGGGCGCGCGAGGAGCAGCGCGACCGCGACGCTGCGGCCGCGACAGCGGAAGAGCCCCCCGCTCCGGCAGAGGAAAAAGATCCCTTCGAAGAGATCGATTTCGGTTCGTTTTTTCAGGACTATCTCGATCCCGGCTATCGTAGCAATGTTGAACTGGAAGAAATCGAACGGCCCTCATTCGAGAACTTCCTGTCAAAACCGACCACGCTGACCGATCACCTGATGTGGCAGTTGGGTGCGATACACGTAAGCGAAGACGTCCGCTCCGCCGCCGAACTGGTGATCGGCAACCTCAACGAAGACGGGTACCTGCTGGCCAGTGACGAAGAATTGCTGACGCTTGGTGCCTACGGTTTGCAGAAACCCCAGGACGAAAATGGTTCCGGGGACGAAGCAAGCTTCGATGCGCCTGCCGAGCCGGCATCCTCTCCAGACGAACTTTCAGTGATTGCCGCCGACGCAACGGCCGAGCCGCAGGGGCCGACGCTGGTCGACAACAACCATCGCGCGGTCGGACGTTTCGGTCGCGATGCGTTGCACGAAGCCGTAGACCTTATTCGTCAGATGGATCCCGTCGGCGTCGCAGCTCGCGACTTGCGCGAATGCCTGATGTCGCAGCTCGAAAACCTGAAGCTGCACAAACCCCTGAATGGCTCGCCCCACACGATTCTCAACGGCGAAACCGTCGAGGTTTGCCTCGCCGTAGTCGACAAATATCTGCCCATGGTGCAGAACAAGCAGCTGAAAGAAATCGGCAAGGCACTGGGCAAGTCCGTGGAGCAGGTGCAGGCGGCCGTTGATTTCATCAAGACGCTCGACCCCAAGCCTGGCCTGCGCTACAACAAAACCGAGCCGCGATTAATCGAGCCTGACGTGGCGTTCATCAAGCAGGGTGACGAGTACATCGTCGTGATGAACGACGAAGACCTGCCGCAACTCCGGCTGAATCCGACTTATCGCCGCATGCTGACGCAGCAGACGGCCGAAAAAGACGTCAAAAATTACGTTAAAGAGCGCTACAAGTCGGCGATCCAGCTCATCAAGAACATCGAGCAGCGCAAGCAGACGATCCTTAAAGTCTGCCTTGTCATCATCGCCCGGCAGCGCGAGTTCCTTGATCATGGTATCGATCAATTGAAGCCAATGATGATCAAGGAAGTGGCGGAAGAGATCGGTGTGCATCCTTCGACGGTCAGCCGCGCTGTTTCGAACAAGTACGTCCACACCCCGCAGGGCGTGTACGAGTTGCGCTACTTCTTCAGCGAAAGCGTGCAGGGTCCCGAAGGCGGCGGTACATCGCTCCTTATACTCAAACGGCGCGTCAAAAAGCTCATCGAAGACGAAGACCCGAAGCACCCGCTTACGGACGAGCAGATCACACGCATCCTGCAAGGCCAGGGCATCCAGGTCACTCGGCGAACCGTAGCCAAGTACCGCGAAGACATGAAGATCCCGAGCACACACCAGAGAAGAATCAAGAACTAACGGCAAAACGGCAGAGGGAAAAACCGCAAAACTGAATACAATACTGCCGAACTGCTGCGACCGGCCGTTGCCAAGCCGAGAATCCGCGTACATCCGAGGTCCGCGCTTTGCCGTTTTTCCCTTTACCGGTTTGCCATTTGATTGATATAACAGCCGCCCAACCCTTGCATTTAAAGGGTTTGAAATCGGGAATGCCCGGTTGGTTCTTCCCGGTTACGAACGGTGCTTGCAGCATCGAGTTCTGCGAGTTTCAATTGTGCTGTCCAGTCGTTATCATTTTCGTTGGCTGGAGTTTGGCCAATGTGAGTACCCCCGAACACAAGGAGGGAATCGATGAATGTGGAATATACCGGAAGACAGTTCGAAATCACTCCTGCCATTCGCAAAGAGGTCGAAGCCGGCCTCAACAAGATTTCCAAATTCCTCGGCGAGACTTTCAAAAGCAAAGTGATTCTTACCGCCGAGAAGTCGCGCCGTATTGCTGAAATTACGATCAAGCGCCGCAGTCATCCCATCGTGGGCCTCGCCGAGTCGCAGGACATGAGCGCCGCGATCTCCGAGGCACTGGAGCACATCGAGAAGCAGGCGCTGAAGCACAACGGACGGAAACGGGATACCAAGCGAGTGACGAAATCAAAGTGGAAGCGGGAGGCTCCGGAAGTAGAACTGACCATGGCCGTCGGCGCAAGCACGACAACGGCGGTTCCGGTGGTAGTCCACAAGTTCCCGGGCAACAAGAAAACCACCGAGGCGCACCTTGTGCGCAGCGAAGACGCCGTTGCAATCCGCCCGATGACGCTGGAGGAAGCCGTCAAAGAGTGCGAATTTCGCGACCGCGAAGTGTTCGTCTTCCGCGACAAGGAAGGGAACGTAAAGGTCCTGCACCGCAAGAAAGACGGCAAACTGGAGTTGATCGAAGCGTAAATAATCCCAGTGGCGCCGCCATTTTGCCGCCGGTTGAGGCGGGCCTTCGGCCTGCCTCTTCTTGTCTCTACCCAACAATGGGGACTATCCGGTACGATGTCGCCAATGCCTCGACCATCCAAGCCCCGCGCCCGAAATCGGGAACCTCTTCGCCCGCGCCCTACGGGCTCCGGACGCCTTGTCATCATCACCGGTATGAGCGGCTCCGGCAAGGCGTCGGTGCTCAAAGCCTTCGAGGATCTCGGCTACTACTCGGTCGATAATCTCCCAGTCGAACTGATCCCGCACCTAGCCGACTTGCTGAGCCAGACCGAGGAGCGCCGGAACTCCGCTCTGGTCGTCGACATCCGCGAAGGCGAGCGCCTGGAAAAGCTGCCGCGGATATTTCGCGAACTTCGCCAGAAATACAACGCGACCCTCGTTTACATGGAAGCCGAGGACGACATCCTCCTGCGCCGTTACAGTGAGACCCGCCGTCCTCATCCGCTCGGCATATCCAACTCGGTCCAGCAATCGCTGACCAACGAGCGCAAGCGCCTCGCCCCCATCCGCAAGGTCGCCGACATCGTCATCGACACCTCGAAGTTCAACGTTCACGAGCTTCGCGCGCACATCCACGAGGCCTTCAAGCCCGAGGCGCCCAAGCCGACCACGATCCTGGTCTCGACCATCAGCTTCGGCTTCAAAAAGGGGGTGCCTGATGACGCCGACCTCATGTTCGACGTCCGCTTCCTGCCCAACCCGCACTTCGTACCCGAACTCCGCCCCTACACCGGCCGCCACCCGAAGGTCGCCCGCTACATCCGCTCCTTCCCGCAGACACAGGAATTTATCGACCGCATCTCGGAACTGTTGATCTACCTGTTGCCGCACTACATCGAGGAGGGCAAGTCCTACCTGACGATAGCCTTCGGCTGCACCGGCGGTCAGCACCGCTCAGTCATGATCGCGGAGGAAGTGTCAAAGAGGTTGGGGAAGGCAGGTTTCCGGGTGAAAGTGGAGCACAGGGACTGCCCGAGATAAAACCGACCAGGCACTCAAATGTCTAAGGGAGGCCAGCTCGAGTTTTACCCTTTGCCTTCTACTTTTGACTTGGTTTTGCCATTTCTTACCGCCTCATCACTACTGTCCCCGCCACCATGTCATGGAGTGCCTGTTTCCTTCGCGTGAACGGTGTGATAAAGAATCCGGCAAAGAGTGGGAACGTCGAGATGTATTTGGCGAAGTAGCGCCCCGTCGCTTGACCGAAGCCGACCTGTTCGCCATCCAGTCCGGTGACCGTTAGCCCCATGAAGTACTTGCCAAAAGTGGCACGCCGCTGTGAGCTGTTCATGTAGGCGTTGTAGAGCCAGTCGGCGGTCAGGAAAAGGAGCACGCCACCGACACCCGCGAAGAACCGGCTGTCGTCCTGATCCATGCCAAACCAGCCCGTCACGATTTCTGCCAGCCAGAAGAATGCCAGGACTCCAGGCAGCACAAACGTGATCACGGTGGCGATATCAATCGCGGCTGCAACGAAACGGCGCCAGACGGGCGCATAACTCATGCCGGATGTAGGTCTGGATTCAGGTTTGCGAATCGGTTCTACCGGCGCCAGCCTCTGCACAGGTCGTCCGCAATGGTGACAGTAGTGCGCATCACTCACCATCTCCTTGCCGCAGCTCGGGCACTGGGTAACCATTACCGCCAACATAGGAACGGAATATAGACCGCGCCTGCCGTGCATGTAAAGTCGCGCGTTTGGGTCGACGGGTCCAAAGTCGAAAGCTGAAAGTCTGAAGCTGAAATCAGAGCTTGGGGCGATCTACGATTTCGAGTTTGGGTTGTGCCTTTCGACTCTTAACTTTCGACTTCAGACTCAGTCCGTCGCCGCCGCAACGGCGCGCACCGGGACAGGCACCGAAACCACATAATCGCACAGCACCAACTGCAGATTCCCACCGAAGTCCGGATGCGTATTCCGCTCAATCCGGTAAGCGACGTCCAGCGCGTCGCCGAACGCCAGCGGCTGTTGTTGCAACCGCTCCGCCATGCGCCAGCCTATGGCGTCCATCGCCCGAGAAAGAGACGGGCTCCCATCGCTTCCGCGCGAGACCTTCAGCTTCAGGTGCTTCTCCTTCACAATCTTCGGCTCGGTCAGGATCTTGGCTCCGCGTGTGACGAATACCGGCTCGGGGTTTCCCATCCCGAATGGCAAAAGTCGATTGATCTCCTGCCAGAGCGCGGGCGTGATCTCGTCGAGGGGCAACTCGCCATCGGTTTCCAGCAGCGGCACGAAATCAGCTTCGGTTAGGCGCTGGCGTGCATAGCCGTCCAGTGCGCGGCGAAGTTCCGGAATTCGCTCCGATGGCAGCCCAAACCCAACCGCGTGTGCATGTCCGCCATAGCGACTGAACAGTTCCGGGCAGGACTCCAGCGCATTCAACAGGTGAAACGACGGAATTGATCGGCCGGAGCCGTGTGCTTCTCCATTGTCGACGGATAGCACCAGGGCCGGTCGGTGGTAGCGATCGACGACACGCGAGGCGCAGATGCCGATGACTCCGCGATGCCAGCCGTCCCCATCCAGCACCATGCAATACGACTCGCGCAGCGAAGGATCATCCTCGACCTTCTGCTGGATCTCGGCGACGATGCGTGATTCTTCCTGTTGCCGGTCGCCGTTGAGTCTATTCAGTCGCAACGCGATTTCCCGGGCACGCTCCGCGTCTTTCATCGTGAAAAGGTCGATTACATCGCGCGCGATGTCCATGCGGCCGGCTGCGTTCATCCGCGGCGCTACGCGGAACGCGATCTCAGTCGTCGTGAGCGTCCGATTCTGCCGCAACTCACAGACCTCGAGGAGCGCCCGCAGCCCCGGGTTAACCGGATGGCTCAATCCCTCAAGGCCGAGCTTCACGAAAACGCGATTCTCGCCGGTCAGCGGTACAGCGTCGGCTATAGTCGCGATCGCGACCACCTTCAGAAATGACGAGATGTATCGCTCGCGCCCCGCCGCCTCAAACAGCGCCTGCGCAACTTTGAACGCGACACCAGCTCCGCACAGCGCCTTGCACGGATACTCGCAGCCGGGTTGATTAGGATTCAGTACGGCCAGCGCTTTCGGGATGCCGTGCTCGTGCGGCAAATGGTGATCGGTGACGATCAGGTCGAGGCCGAGTCGCTCGGCAGTTTCGGCGGCAGCAAAGGCGCGTATTCCGGTATCGACGCTGATGATCAGCCGGATCCCATCCGCGGCCGCGCGTTCGATCACCTCGTCGCGCATGCCGTAACCTTCGAGAATCCTGTGCGGTACGTGGAAATCGCATACCCCGCCGCACAACTCAATCGCCGTCTTCAGGATCACGACGGCCATCGTGCCATCCACGTCATAGTCGCCGTAGATCAGGATGCGCTCGCGCTTCTCGATCGCAGCACGCAGGCGCTCGATCGCCGCTTTCATGCCGCACATCAGGTAAGGCGAGTGCAACTGATCGATCTGCGGATCTAAAAATCGCCAGGCACTTTCGTCGTTCCGGATCCCACGATTTACCAGCAGCCGTGCCACCATCACCGGCAGGCGCAGAGAATCCGCCAACTGAAGGGCAAGACCCTCGCGATCGCGCAAAGTCAATTCAGGTTCACTGGGTTCAGGGACGCGTGGGATCCAGCGCACGGTCAGTGCTCGTCGTCCTGGTCGGACTCATCGATGGTGATGCTGCCGAAGTCGTCGGCCAAATCCATCAGCCGCTGGTAGCGCTCATACCACTCGCAGGAGATCTCGTAGAGAAACATCAGCCCCTGGAATGGGAACCCGATCTGCACGAAGCCCGTCTTGCCGACGTACGTGCGAAGCCACCGGGCTTCCTCGACATCTTCATCATTGGTGAAGTTGGCCCGCTCGATCTTCGTTATCAGGTAGTCGACGTCGTTGCGGTCGAGCACCATGTCGTTGGTGGTCAGGAACGGAGCGTTGGACGCCTTGGCCAATTCGACGAAATCCTTCCAAGCCTCTGTATTCTCCCCGCCCTCCCAAAGGACGCTCTGCACCTCATCCGACACATAGCCTTGGAACCGGCGCATACCGTGGCCTTCGATGAAGGCCTTCATATCATCCTTAACAGCGGTTAGATCATCGACCATAGCGGGCATGGGCCGAGCCAATTGCACTCGGTCCCATAGTGAAACCTATCATACTCCGCTGCGGAGTTGCTGGAAGAAGGTATTGGTGCCCAACGTTCACGCGCTTCCATTGCGCGTTAACGTGGGTCTGTTCCTTGGAAGGCAGGGCTGTTCTCTGAAATCGCTATGCTAAACTTAATTGTTCATCTCCCAACTTATTGACATTACTGACATGATCTATTCGAGAGAGTACGTCGGCTATCTGGCAAAGCAGCTTGTCCGGCGATTGAAAGAAGGCGAGTTTATCGACGCTCCTCATCCGGAAGCCGTCGCCGAGAAGGTAAACGCCGCGATGTACGAGGAGCTTTCCCTCGAAGACCGCATCAATGAGGAAGTCCGTGCGATCCTCGAAGCGTATTCAGACGAGGCACGACAGATGGGTGCCGATTATCAGGAAGCATTCAAGAAAGTGAAAATGCAGCTGGTGAAGAAATACAAGGCGGTGCTATGAGAATCAGCCGCGACAAGTCGAATAAAATCGCCAAGGCTGCTTTCGAAGCCATCAAGGAAGCCGACGAGGTCGAATTTATCGAAGATCCGCAGACCATCCGGTTGGAGATCCGCGCGACCCTCGAGAAACTGCTGACCGAAGAAGAGGGGCTCGATAAGGCCGCGCGCCAGAAGATCGAAAGCCAAAAGCGCACCATCACCGAAGGTACGGCCGAGTGGGACATCCTCTATCGCAAGTACTACAACGATGAAGTGAAGAAGTTGGGAATCTGAGAAATAATGGACGATTGACTGATATCGGATTGACGATCAGCCCGCCCACTACGCGGGCTTCTTCATTTCATCGCAAGTCCTAATTCAATCTCCTGCTCCAGGCTCTTTAAGTCCGATACCCCGATATGTCTGGCCATGATCTGGCCGTTGCGCGTGATCACAATATTGGCCGGTAGCCCCAGGATTCCCCCATACGATTCGGCGACCTTCGTGTTGCCCATTGCGATGGGGTAGTTCGGTTTCACGCGCTCCAGGAACTTGCGCGCCGCTTTCTCGTTATCATCCATCGAGATCCCGATCACCTGGAAGCCCCGATCTCCAAATTTCTTCTGCCATTCGATGAACTGGGGTATTTCGGCCTGGCACGGAGTGCACCAGCTCGCCCAGAAATCCAGCAGTACAACCTTCCCTTTGAATTGCGACAACGTGAGTTTTTGCCCATTCAAATCGGTAAGGCTGAAGTCCGGCGCCTGCGATGACTGAGCAGGCGTGTGCTGGTGCCCCACGTCTGCCTCAGTTGGCAGATGTGAGTCTTTTCGCAGAGGTACCACGACGAAGTATGCCAGTAACGGCAACAGAAATAGCTTGCTCACTTCAGCGCCCTCGCACTGTAGGATAGCCGCGATAAACCCAGTCGGCGCCAAGATTGTCGGCGATGTAGAGCACCTTCACGTTCCTGAACCCGAGATCGAACAGTTCCTTGTACGCCGGGTGGACGTTGGGACAGTGGTTCCACGGACAGCATCCGCAATAAAGCACGATGAACTGCTTCTTGGAAACGTTCTTCACGCGATTGCGGAGCGCCTCCCGGCCCTTCGGATCGGCTCCCTCACCGATATATTCCGCACCCGGAATGTGCGCCTGCGCGTACAGCATGTACGGCCCGACGTTCAGGATCAGCGGCTTCGGCTGTTTGGAATTTAGGATGGCTGCGAGTTCCTGCGGCTGGATGAGGGCGGGTTGGGTGGCGACGAACTGGGCAAAGGCCGAGACCGAAAACAACACGGCGAAAAAGAGAAGAACACGTTTCACGGGATCCTCGATGTGAATATATGAAAGCATACACTCCGGGTCGCCTAAATCGACAGCCGTGGAGATCACTGCGGGTTCTCGTACTAGGGCCAAACTCCAGCAACATAGGTGCCTATGGCCTAGGCTTTCGCTGCTCCAGTCCAGTAGAATAAGCGCTTACCGGCCCAGACCTTGGGAATCCTGTGCTTGCGCCCCATTCGCAGAGCATAAGGCGTCCTGTAGCCGCCGTCCTGACGTGCCTGCCGGTTCGACTCTATGCGGCAACTGCTTCGGCTCATTCGATACATACGACCGTACTGGTGGCAGTTCTCCGCGTCCGTAGTTTTCATGGCGGGCGTCGGCCTGCTCACGGCCTTTCGTATCGCTCTCGTCCGGCCGATCCTGGACCGCGTCCTCAACCCTGGCTCTCAATCCAAGGACATCGTCCTCTTCACTTTCCACTTAGCCGGCAAGGCGCACACTCTCTACCTTCAGCAACTCGTTCCAAGTCACTTCACGAATGCATGGACCATCGTCGCCTACCTTCTCGTCATGGCGACCCTCCTGATGGGTATCGCCGACTACCTCGGCACCTATCTGGTGAATTTCGCTGGTTTCGGCCTGATTACCGATCTCCGCAACGATCTCTACGAAAGGCTCCTGCGCCGGTCCGCCGCGTTCTTCCAGAAGCACACCAGCGGAACCCTGATTTCGACCATCGTCACCGACATTGAGAAGGTTCAGTCCGCAATGTCGACGGTTCTGGCCGAGTGTATCCAGCAGACCTTCATCCTGATCTTCACCGCCGCTCTCGCCATCATCCTTGGCAAGCAGCTAGCCTGGGTCCTGCTGATCTTTATTCCGATCATCATCCTCTCCATCGCCCGCATCGGGCGCGACGTCCGCCGAACCACGCGCCGCGGCCAGGACAAACTCGCAGAGATCCAGAACATCCTGCAGGAGACAATCTCCGGTAATCGCATCGTGAAAGCCTTCGGAATGGAACTCTGGGAGACGACGCGCTTCCGCGGAGCCGCCAAGCGACTGTTCAGCGCCAACATCCGTTCCATTGCCGTCGCCGCAATCAGTTCTCCCCTGATGCAGATACTCGCCTCTATCGCCATCAGTCTCCTGCTTCTGCTTGGGCGAGACCAGATCAATCACAGCCGGATGTCGCTCGGAGTCTTCTTCTCCTTCATCATTGCCGTCTTCGCCCTGTACGATCCGGTCCGCAAATACGCCGGCTTCTACAACAGCTTCCAGCAGGCCCTCGGCGCCTCGGAATCCATCTTTCGTTTTATGGACGAGCAGGATGAAGTTCTTCAGAAGCCGAACGCGGTCGCCCTCAAGCCCTTTTGCAGCGAGATCGCCTTCGACAATGTCAGCTTTTCCTATGGCGAGAATGGCAATGAGCGCGAGGTTCTGAGCGGCGTGAATCTGCATGTGCCGGCCGGAGAAGTCCTCGCCATCGTCGGCTCAAGCGGCTCCGGCAAGACCACCCTGGTCCACCTCATCCCCCGCTTCTTCGACGTGACCGGCGGCAGCATCTTCGTCGACGGCCACGACGTCCGCGATGTGACGCTCCCCTCTCTTCGCTCACAGATCGGCATCGTCACGCAGGACACCATTCTCTTCAACGACACCGTGCGCAACAACATCGCCTACGGCCAGCCGCACGTCTCGCAGGAGAAGGTGTTGCAGGCGGCACACGCGGCTCTCGCGCACGACTTCATCATGAACATGCCCGAGGGCTATGACACCATGATCGGCGAGCGCGGCTTCCGCCTGTCCGGCGGCGAGCGCCAGCGCATCAGCATTGCCCGCGCCCTGCTGAAAAACGCTCCCATCCTCATTCTCGACGAGGCCACCTCTGCGCTCGATACCGAGTCCGAAGCCCTCGTCCAGGCCGCCTTGCAGAACCTCATGGCCAACCGGACAGTGTTCGTAATCGCGCACCGGTTGTCGACGGTGAGACGCGCCGACAGAATTGTCGTGCTTGAGAACGGCCAAATCAGCGATATTGGAACTCACGAAGATTTAGTAGCCCGCCTCGGAACCTATCGCCGGCTCTATGACCTGCAGTTCGTCGATATCGAGCCGCCGAGGAGTGCCCCGGCGGAGCACGCAGACTGACTATGCCCATTCGCTCCATGACCGGTTTTGCGCAGTCCAAGGAACAGCACGGCGAGTTCTCGTTCACCGTGAACGTGAAATCAGTCAACCACCGTTTCCTAGACCTCCACCTGCGCCTGCCCGCCAACTCCGACGCGCTCGAGATGCGCGTCCGCAAGCTCGTGAAAGAGCACATGCAGCGCGGCCACCTCGAAATCACCATCAAGCTCGAGCGCACCGAGACCGCCGGCGTCAGCGTCAATCGCGAGATGGTCGCCGGTTACGTCGCAGCCTTCCGCAAAATCAGCGGTGAACTCGGCCTCACCGGCGAGCCCGATCTAAATATCATCTTCCGGCTCAACGGCGTTCTCGCCGGTGGCGACGAGATGCCCGACGACACCGGCCTGCAGGCAGCCGTCCTCGCGAAGCTAGAAGAAGCCGTTCGCAAGCTCGACGACATGCGCCTGCAGGAAGGCCAAACGATCGTTCACGAACTGAAACAGCGCATGGAGCATCTCCAAAAAGGGACAGAAGAGGTCGAGAAGCTGCGCTCCGTGGTATTGCAGGCCTACCTCGAGAAAGTACAATCAAGATTGCAGGAACTCATCGGTAACCAGAGCGATCCCGACCGCCTCTTGCAGGAGGCCGCACTGCTCGCCGATCGCACCGACATCCAGGAAGAGATCGTGCGCATGAAGACGCACATCCAGCACTTCCTCGGGTTCATGGGCGAAGCCCGCGAGGCCGGAAAGAAGATGGACTTCCTGCTGCAGGAGATGAACCGCGAGGCTAACACCATGCTGTCCAAGACCTCGGGCGTAAGCGGCGAAGCTCTGCGCATCACCGAACTCGGGCTGGCCATGAAAGCGGATATCGAGAAATCGAGGGAGCAGGTACAGAACATAGAATGAGTGATCTGGTCTTCATCATTTCGGCGCCGTCAGGCTCCGGCAAGTCGACTCTGGTTGGCAGAATTTTGAGCCTGGTTCCGGGATTGGACTTCTCGGTCTCTTACACCACGCGCCGTCCGCGCGGCAGAGAAAGCAACGGCCGCGAATACTATTACGTGAACCGCGAAACCTTCGAGCAGATGATCAGCGAAGGCGCATTCCTCGAACACGCGGACGTCTTTGGGAACTATTACGGAACCGCAAAACGTTTTGTCGACGAGGCTCACGCCAGGGGAAGGGACCTGCTCCTCGATATTGATGTGCAAGGGGCGGCCCAGGTCCGTAAAGCCCTTCCTCAGAAAATGCGCGTGAGCATCTTCGTCCTGCCGCCGAACCGGGATGAGTTGGAAAGAAGGTTGAAGCTGCGGAGTTCGGCAGAGAACGTCCGCGACCAGGAAATTATCCAGCGAAGGCTGAAGACCGCCTCGCGTGAGATTGAAGATTATCGGGAATATGACTATATTCTCGTCAACGATGATCTCGAGCGCTCGACCGAGGCATTGCGGGCCATCATCCTGACCGAACGGCGCAAGCACGCCGGCGGCGAGCCCACAGCCCAGGAGCGCGAGATGAAAGAATTGGCCGACGCTCGTCAGTTGGTCAATGTTCATGACCGGATTCAGCCGATTCTGGCTTCTTTTGCGCCAGAGTCAACGGCGATCCGCAAGTAGTGCTTTCAAGGGGAGAGAAGTATGGAGTTAGTAAAAGGATTCGACAGCAACTATCGATACGTACTGGTGGCGGCGCGCCGCGCGCGTCAGCTTCAGAACGGCGCCAAGCCGATGGTCGAAACGACCTCGCGCAAACCCTGCCGTATTGCCGAAGCGGAAATCCACGCCGACAAGGTCAAGTGGATCATCCCGGAAAAGCAGAAGACGGCGGCCGAAGCAGCCAACGAACTGCTCGACCAGGCGCTCAGCAACAAGGAAGAAGCGTAGCGCTGGGCTGTATCAGGGCACGGCTTCAGCCGTGCCGTACACCGCCCAGCTTTGAGCACGGCTTCAGTCGTGCCGTACTGAGTCGCAAAAGAGCGGGGGCTTTAGCCCCTGAGGTTCTGGCTGTGTTACTTTTCCGCGACCGCACCATCTAAATCGCTAGAGGTCCCACTCTTCATCCGGGACCCGCTGATAGTTCTACTGCGGAATATCGTTATGAAAATCGCACTCGGCGTCAGCGGCGGCATTGCAGCCTACAAGGCGGCGGAAGTCATGCGCCAGTTACAGGATCGCGGCATCCAGGTGCAGGTCGTAATGACCCGCGCCGCTCAGGAGTTCGTTCGCCCGCTAACCTTCGCGGCTCTCTCCGGCGAAAAAGTCATCACCGACATGTTCGGCGAGGGCCACGCCGAGCCCAACGTCGAATCCGCCGTAGAGCACATCGCCATCGCTCAGTCCATCGACGCCCTGCTCGTAGTTCCTGCGACGGCTGATTTGCTCGCGAAGTTCGCCAACGGAATCGCCAACGATTTCCTGACGACTCTCTATCTCGCGACAAAGGCTCCGGTAATCGTCGCTCCGGCAATGAACGTCAACATGTGGGAGCACGAAGCCACGCGCAAGAACCTCGAAACCCTGCGTCAGCGCGGCGTGAAGATCGTCGAGCCCGGCAGCGGCTATCTCGCCTGCGGCATGGTCGGCGCCGGCCGCCTGGCCGAGCCCGAAACCATCGTCGAAGCTACGCTCGAAACCCTCGGCGTCTCGCAGGACCTGAAGGGCGAGACCGTCTTGGTGACTGCCGGTCCAACCTACGAGCCGATCGATCCCGTGCGCTTCCTCGGCAACCGTTCCAGCGGCAAGATGGGCTACGCCATCGCCGAAGCCGCCATCCGCCGCGGCGCCAAGGTAATTCTCGTCAGCGGCCCCGCAGCCCTGCAACCACCCTCGGCCGCCGAATTCGTCCCCGTCGAAACCGCGCAGCAGATGCGCGATGCCGTAATGGTTCGCTTCCCCGATGCAACTATCGTTATCAAGGCCGCCGCTGTAGGAGATTACCGCGTGCGCGAAGCCTCCTCGCATAAGATCAAGCGCGAAAAAGCAGTTTCGCTGGAACTCGAACCGAACCCCGACATCCTCGCCGAGTTAGGTGCCGCCCGCTTCGACAAGCACATCCTGATCGGCTTCGCCGCCGAAACCGAAAACGGCCTCGAAAACGCCCGCAAAAAGCTGGCAAAAAAGCGCGTCGACGCCATCGTCCTCAACGACGTCTCAAACTCCGCGATCGGCTTCAACTCCGACCGCAACGCCGTAACCATCGTCACCGCCGACCAGACGATCGAACTCCCCGAAGCCCCAAAGCTCGAAATCGCCCGGCATATTCTCGACGTAGCCGTAACACTTCGTAAAAAGCAGCCGCTCACGGTGTCATCCTAGTACCCTACGTACTCCACGAACCCGTCATTCCGAGCGAGGATCGCGCCTGCTTTTCACGCGCCGTAGTTAGCGCGTCGCGACCGCAGTCGAGGGACCTGCATTCTCTTACCCAGAATGGTGAAAAGTGAGAAAAGATCATTTGTCGGCAGCGCTTCTGGCGTTAGAGTCAATACGATGCGTTCGGTGAGTACAGCTGAGGCCAAATCATGAGAAGGGTTTGGAAGTGGGTATTTATCTCACTTGGCGTGGTGATTGTGCTTGTAGCCGGCGCCTTTGTGTTTTTGTGGTTCACATTCGAGTCAAATTACGTAGCGTCCAACATCATCGATTTTCATCCGACTACCTTCCCCGCAAAGGCTGAGGGCTCATTCTTTTATTCCATTGGAGACGAGCTCAAATACTCCGACGAGATCACACCGGCGGCACCGACTATAATGCGCGGCCGTATTACCGATTTCTTGGTTTCGCCCGATAAGAAGCGAATCGCAGCGGTTACGAACGGGGTCCTTTATATTGTCAGTCCCGGCGAAAGCGTTAAGGAAGTAACGCATGTAGATTCGATCTATAGGAAACCAAAACCGATTGGCCAATCATTCTTTCGAGACGGAGAGTTTCAGTGGTCTAAAGACTCTAACAGTCTTTATCTCATTAAAGATGAATTCTATGACTCTAAAGGCGCGCAGCTGTATTCGGAGAAGGGCGAACTCTGGCGCTACGACCTCCCTTCAGGGAACTTGACCCCAGTTCTCAAAACGTTTCCGGCTTACGACTACTTCCTCGGCAGGAGGGGAATCTATTTCTCTGTCCCAACCGAAAAAGGCGACCTGCACTTAAGGTACTTTGATGGTGACAAAGTAACTGACATCGGAGACGTGAATGCATATGACATCCCCAGAAGCAGTTTGATGCCTGGGGATTCCGCGTTCTTTTCGTTCAGTTCCAGAGATTACAACCGGCTGTTCTCAAGCGGGGTCGGATTTAAGGAGCCTAAAGAGAAAGGACCTCAGGAGCTACTGATCGGCGACAAGTCTTCTCTGGCATTCACATTGGGAGAGGGGATGAAAGGCCCATTTTATTGCTCAAACCTTCACAACAGCGTGTTTCTGCCTGGCGAACGGTACTTCCTGCTGAATGTTAACTGTGGCAATTTTGACGGCCAACTTCTCATTGATCGCAATACAGACAAATATGAGCAGATGCCGAAGGACACGCGAGTCTATCTTGGCCTTACAACAGTTGATATTCCCTATTTCCGGATAAGTTGTGGGGGAATCATGCCCAACTGAGAGGGAGGATCGCCGAACTAGGCTCCTCGCATTCTAGTAAAATCCTCCTCATGAACTCCACCACCCGCGAAGCTCTAGTCGAACGTCTGCGCTTCTACCGCGAGATGGGTATCTACGATCTCTATCGTCGGCCGGTGGAGTTCGCGACCGACACTGCCGTGATTGATACAATCGCAGCGTCCGAATCCGAGCCCATGCCTAAGAAACTGCCCGTACTTCAGGATCGTCCTGCGGCCTTGACGTTCATTCGCGAAGACCTCGGCGACTGCACGCGCTGCAAGCTGCACAAGCAAGGACGCAAGCAGATCGTCTTTGGCGTCGGGAATCCGAATGCCGAACTGATGTTCGTCGGTGAGGGGCCGGGGGCGGATGAAGATGAGCAGGGCGAGCCCTTCGTCGGGCGAGCCGGCCAGTTGCTCAACAACATGATTGCCGCCATGGGACTCCAGCGCGAGCAGGTCTACATCGCCAACGTCGTGAAGTGCCGTCCCCCGGGGAACCGCACCCCCGAGCGCGACGAGTGCGACACCTGCGGTCCGTTCCTGATGCGCCAGATCGCCGTCATCCGGCCCAAGGTCATCGTGGCCCTCGGAGCCGTCGCGGCCAAAACGCTGCTCGGCGTCAACGACTCCATGATCAACCTCCGCGGCCGTTTCTACGAGTTCTCGCCCATGCTCCCGAAGAACGCCTCCGAGCGCGACCCCTCCTGGGAAGGCGCGAAACTGGCCGTCACCTACCACCCCGCCTACCTGCTGCGCGACCCCCGCCAGAAGAAAGAAGCCTGGCGCGACCTGCAGATGGTTATGGTGGAACTGGGATTAAAGGGAAAGTAGTGATCTCTCCTTGCCCCACGTCTGTCGTAGTTAACAGACGTGGGCACCCCGGACCTTTGCAGGAAGGGGTTCCCCCAGTGAGCCCCACCGCTCCAGCGCGATTTTCGGACCCCTATGTGTCAACCCGCATTTTCAGATTTAAGTAATTCAGAATCATAGGTTTACGGCGGGAATTTCCGTAAATCTATGAAAACAATAGATCACGATTTAGGGGGGGTAGGGTATCCCGTGCAAAACTCTCATCCTGCTCGGTTTAGAATCAATCCGACCCATGCCCCAGTTCTGCGACGTTGCCCTTCCGGTTCCGCTGGATGCGAACTTCACCTATCGCATCCCCCCGGGCCTGTCGCCGGTCGTGGGCGCCCGCGTCATCGTCCCCTTCCGCACCACCAAACTGATCGGCATCGTCGTTCGTCTCCATGACGAAGAACCCAAATACAAATTAAAAAACATTGGACTAGTCCTCGACTCCGAGCCCGTTCTCGACGCGCATCTGATTTCGCTCGGCGAGTGGATCGCAAGCTATTACATCGCGCCTCTCGGCGAAGTCCTTCGCACGATGCTTCCGTTAGGTGCGGAATTCCGCAAGGCAACCGGATATCGCATCACCGAGCGCGGTTCGGAAGCCCTGTACGAATCCGCAACGCTAGGTTCCTCGCGCCGCAGCAAGTCTTCACCTGAACACCAGATCACCGAATACGCAGTTCTCGACTATCTCGCCGAAGGCGAACTGGTTCGCGAGGACACGATTCGCTCAGCCACAGGCGCAACAAAGCAGCTTCTGCGCAGCCTGACCTCGAAGAAGTGGATCGCTCGCGAGGACCTCTCGGGCGTTCGCGACGCGCGACGAGTCGTGAAGATCGCTGTTCTCGTCGAAGTCAAAGGCAAACTCAACGCCAACCAGCAGACCATCATCGACTTCCTGCAATCGCGCTCAGCACGAACTCCAGTCGATGAGCTTCGCCAACTCGCCGTTCCGCGAACGACGCTGCAAACGCTGGTGAAACGCGGAATCATCCGCATCGAGGAAGAAGCGGCAGAGCTGACGCGCAGCGGAATGCAGCCGCGCAAGACGCTGGAATTCCTCTTCACTCCCGCGCAACAGCAAGCCCTGAAGGCGATCCGCGAGTCGGTCGCGAAGCGTCAGTTCGCGGTCTCGCTCCTGCACGGAGTAACAGGATCAGGAAAGACTGCGGTTTACCTTGCGGCCATGCAGCAAGTGCTTCAGGAAGGTCGTGGAGCGATTCTCCTCGTCCCCGAGATCGGCCTTACACCAGCGGTTTCCGCCGATCTGCACAGCATCTTCGGTGATCAGGTCGCAATCCTGCACTCGTCGCTCTCGGACGACGAGCGCGCCGAGCAATGGCATCGCATTCGCCGAGGCGAAGCCCGAATTGTCGTCGGCACGCGCTCGGCCATCTTCGCACCCGTTCACGACCTTGCGCTCATCATCGTCGACGAAGAGCACGACCATTCCTACAAGCAGGAAGAAACTCCACGCTACCACGCGCGCGACGTCGCTGCAGTTCGCGCCAAGATGCTCGGCGCATCGGTTGTGCTCGGTTCCGCAACACCATCGCTTGAGTCCTACAACAACACGTCAAAAGGTAAGTATCAGCTGATCGAATTGCCGGATCGTGTCCAGGAACGGCCGCTGCCCGAGGTCGAATTGATCGACATGCGCAACGAATTCCAGCAGACAGGACACGAACAGGTCCTGTCGCGACGGCTGATTGAGGAAGTCACGGCGCGGCTGGAGCGCGGAGAGCAGGCAATGATCCTGCTGAATCGTCGCGGCTATTCAGCCTTCGTGATGTGTCGCGCTTGCGGAGACACGATCAAGTGCCGGAATTGCGAGATCTCGCTGACGCATCACAAGCGCGAGCATAAGCTGATGTGTCATTACTGCGGCTATCAGCAGGCAATCCCGAAGACCTGCCCGAAGTGCGGCAGCGAGTACGTGCAGTTCCTCGGGACTGGTTCGGAGAAGCTCGAGGACATGATGCATAAGGCATTCCCGACCGCGCGCGTCGGCCGCATGGATCGCGACACGGTTCGTGGCCACGACGATTTCGAGCGCATCCTGACAGCCTTCCAGGCCGGCGAAATCGATCTGCTCGTCGGGACTCAGATGATCGCCAAGGGCCACGATGTCCATGGGGTCACTTTGGTGGGGGTTGTTGGCGCCGATACAGCGCTAAGCCTGCCCGATTTCCGCGCCGCGGAACGCACGTTCCAGTTGCTGACGCAGGTCGCAGGCCGCGCCGGACGCGGAACCACGCCCGGAAAGGTCGTCCTGCAGACATATTTCCCGGATCACTACGCGGTGCAATTCGCCGCCGCACATGACTTCGCGGGCTTCTACGACAAGGAACTGCGCTTCCGAGGCTGGATGCATTACCCGCCGTTCACGGCTCTCGCCAATGTGCTGGTACGCAGCGACAAGCTGGATGATGCGATGAACTATTCGGGCATTCTTGGCCGATGGTTTGAGAGCCAGAGCAAAGACAGGATCCGCGTGCTGGGCCCCGCCGCAGCGCCAATCGTGCGCCTAAAACGGGATTACCGCTATCACTTCCTGCTCAAGTCTCCGAGCCGCGAGAAACTGAATGCGCTGTTGCGGGCAATGCTCCAGCACGCGGGCAAGATGAAGATTCCGCGGACGAATGTGGTGATTGACGTCGATGCGGTGACGTTGATGTGAGAGATGCAAGGCACAAGGCACAAGAAACAAGAAACAACGAGTCGAAAGTCTTGCAGCTTGTGCTTTGGAACTGCACCTTACCACTAGCCAGAAATCGATTTGCCTGAGACAATGTGTCACCCCTCCCTGATAACGAACACGGAGCCGATGAGTGACGAACAATAGTCCCGGATCGGGGGCCGCTGCCGACAGCAGCCATACCCACGAAGTAATGTTCCACCACGACAAGCTGAAGATGAAGCTGGATGTATTGATGCCGGCGGATGAAGGTCTGATTGCGTCCACGGCAAAGCGGATTATGGAAGTTGTCGCCGAGATCGAGTGCTCGCAAGGCAAGGAGTTTGAAATCGAGACGGCGCTTCTGGAGGCATTGGCCAACGCGGTCCGGCACGGTGCCAAGGGCGATGCGACCAAGAAAGTGGAGTGCGTTGTCGCCTGCGAAGAGCCACTGGGAATGTTGATCATCGTGCGCGATCCCGGCGAGGGTTTCGATCCAAAGTCGGTGCCTAATCCCACAGAAGGAGACGCCATCTTTAATGATCACGGCCGCGGGATCTACATGATTAATCAACTTATGGACGAGGTGAAGTTTGAGAAGAACGGAACCGAGATCCACATGCGAAAGTTCTGAGCCCGTCTGTTTCGTTCGGACTGTTGGCCATCCAGTACCGCCGAGCACACCCTCCAGATTTATCCCTTGTTAATCCACAGTTTATTTCGGAACGATTGACTCCCGCCACACGTTGCGCCATATTGACGCCGACCAGGGTTCCCAGGCCGGGCAGGCGGCCCGATTATGCGCTGCGGAGGCCGAAGTCGAAGACGTTCGTTCTTGCTGATCCTATTCGCGATCCTGTTCGTACCTTTTGCTTCTGCGCAGGATATCGCTCCTCCTCCCGAGAGCGACCTCCCATTCATAGATCTTTCTGAACTCCAGATTACAGTCCCGCCTGCGGACGTTTTTCTCCCCGATGTTTTTCCGCCGTCGAGTCCGGCGAGAGTTCTCAAGAAGCCGCCATCGAAGTACGATCTTGCAACCATCGGACATCGCGGCATCGGCAGCGGAATGAATTTTTACTCTCTTGAAAAAGAGAGAAATCTCGGAAAACAGCTCTCCGCGATGGCAGATCAGCAAATGGTGCTCCTGGAAGATCCCGTAGTGAATGAATACGTGAACCGGATCAGCCAGAACATTGCGTTGAACTCGGATGCCAAGGTCCCATTGACGGTGAAGATCGTCAAGCAAGACGAAGTGAATGCTTTCTCCTTGCCGGGTGGATATCTGTACGTTACAACGGGGTTGCTGAACGAAGCCGATAGCGAAGCGCAGATTGCCGGCGTGATCGCTCACGAGGTCGCGCACATTGCCGCGCGTCACGGAACCCGAAGCGTCAGCAAAGGTATTCTCTGGACCATTGTTCTGCGGGGTGCCGCGGTTGCCGTGCCCGGAGGTCGTGCGGCCCAGATTGGCTCGATCATTGGCGCGGATCTCGGATCCATTATGATCTTCGCCAAGATGGAACGTGGTGCCGAAGAGGAGGCTGATCTACTCGCGGCGGAATACGCTTATGCCGCCGGATACGATCCGAGCGAGTACGTAAGTTTCTTCGAGCACATCAAGGTTCTGCGGAAGAAGAGACTGTCGGCCCTCGGCAAGATATTCGCCTCGCATCCGCCCACCGAGTCGCGAATCGCCCACGTGCAGAAGGTCATTGATGATTACTTCCCCGACCGTGACCAGTACCTGGTCTCGACCAGTTCATTCGAGGAGGTGCAGGCGCGCATGAACCGGTTGCTCGACAGGAAATTGGCGAAGCACGAAGAATCGAACGATAGGCCCGCACTGAAGAAGGCAGATAGGAACTGATCCCTGTCACCACGAACCTCGGAGTACGAAAGTAATTTCAGATTTCTGACTACTTGGCCGATGTAGGCGTTTGGGACTGTCCCAAATGTCTACCATGCGCCCAATCTCATTTCGACTGCTCTTTCTCGTTCTGTTGCTCGCAGGCTCTGCTTCAGCCTGTCTATCGCGGGAACACAAAGTTGTGGCGAACCTCGAGCCGGACTCCATGGCGTCTGAGGCGCCGGTTCCGAGCCCATCCCGACCTCTCAAGAAGCCACCGGCGAGATATGACCTATCGAGAATTGGCCACCGCGGGATTGGGTCGGGCATGAACTTCTTTACGCTCGATCGCGAGCGCGAGATGGGCAAGCAGTTGTCGCGCGCGGCGGAAACGACGATGAAGCTGTTCAACGATTCCGAGGTTTACGAGTACGTGAACCGCATTACGCAAAACATTGCGTTGAACTCAGACCTCAAGGTGCCGCTGGTGCTGAAGATCGTGAATGACGACCAGGTGAATGCTTTTTCATTACCTGGGGGATACGTGTATGTCACAACCGGCTTGTTGAACGAAGCCGATAACGAAGCTCAGATCGCGGGTGTAATCGGTCACGAGGTAGCACACATCGCAGCCCGTCACGGAACGCGGACGGTTAGCAAGGCGACCTTTTGGGCGAGCATTCTGCGCACGGCCGCGGTCATGAGCCCCGGGGGTGCCGTGGCGGAGTTCCCCAAGATTGTTGGCGCCGATTTCAGCGCGAATTTGCTGTTTGCAAGAATGCAGCGCGGCGCGGAGGACGAGGCCGATCTGCTGGCGGTCGAATATGCCTATGCGGCGGGCTACGATCCCGCGGAGTACGTCGTCCTTTTCGAGAAAGTGAAGGCACTGCAGAAGTCGAAGCCTTCGGTGGTCACCAAGATGTTCGAGTCGCACCCGGCAACGGAGTCGCGTATCAGGAAAGTGCAACGCGTGATCGAGGACTATCTGCCGGCCCGCGATCAATACCTAGTCACGAGCAGTTCCTTCGAAGAAATGCAGGCCCGCATGAGGGCGATTCTCGACGGCAGGATACTCGCCGCGGAGCAACCGCAAAAGCGCCCTGTGCTGAAGAAACGGAGCAAGTGGGATCCCCCGGAGTAGAGAAATGGTGGAAGGGAATTATCGAACGCGTCGCTGGCGCTTCATGAATTCCACGACTGTCGCACCGGGGGACGACACCGATTCTGGGCTCTTGGCTTTGTCAACAAGGGCCTGAGGCTGCGGGTTGAGGGCTATGAAGTCGTATCCCGCAACGGCGCAGGCAATGTTAAACGTCGGAGGCTGCTTCTTCGTGGCGGGATTCGCGATGACGCGGCGAACCGAGCCCTGGCAGACGACTTCGGCTGGAGCGTCGCCCGTCAATTCCTTCGGCATTTCGAACTTCAGCTCGAGCTTCGTTTCCGGTTCCATCGAGAGCGGCGAACGGAACAGCACGCCTGACTTGCTGATGTTCTCAGTGGTGCCCTGCAACCATTCTTCCGTACCCTTCACGCGGAATTGCACGGGGACCTCATGTCGCAGACGGCGTTCGCGCGGCGTCCACGCCGACTTGCGTCCGCACCGCCGCAGGCCTGACTTGTTATCTTCGGGTTTTGGGGTGTCATCGACCGGTTCGAGCCGGCGCATTCGCGTCCAGTCGTACTGGTACTTTGCGCCACAAGCGACGCAAAGCTGGTAATAGTCGCCATTTTCGTCGCGGCGTGGCCAGGAGAACTGGTGACGGCAATCGAACAGGAGACGGCTGATGATGTTCCCACCCATGAGTGTAACTATGGCCCGTTTCGGACAGCGGTGCACGTTACTGAAGTGATGCGTACTGTTGAAAACGGAATATCGAATTAAGATTTCAAAAACAAGAAAAGCCCCATCTTGGCGACGTAGGCCAAGATGGGGTACCCAACTGGTCGTGAATCTATCAGTTACGGCTGGGGCTGTGACTGGTGCACCTCGTTGACGCCACCCTCTGGCGCTCCCGGCATGACTTTCTTCAACGGCGCCATCTTCTCCCGTTCGAGTTCCGGATGCGGCAACGGTTTGCGAGGCAACATCTGGTCGCGCATGGCCGTGTTGTAGACGAAGATCGCCTCGACGGTCGCGATCTGTGCCAAGTCGGCCGGTTGCAGTCGTTCGTATGTATCCATGTTGCTGTGGTGCGTGCGCGAGTCGTAATCCATCGGGTCCTGGATGAACTGGAAGCCGGGGATGCCGACGGCGTCGAACGACAGGTGGTCGGTGCCGCCGGTGTTGCGCATAGTCAACGTGGTAACGCCGAGATCTTTCAGCGGCTCGATCCATTGGCGGAAGATCGGCGCAACCGCCGCATTGCCCTGGAGGTAGACCCCGCGAATTTTCCCGGTGCCATTGTCGATGTTGAAGTAACCGGAGACCAGTTTCTGTTCGGGTTTCAACTGCAACGGACCGGCATAGTCGCGGATAAACTCCGGCAATGCCATCTGGTCCGGAGCGGTTGAACGAGGCGCATATCCGAAGTGCTGCTTGACGTAGCCTTCGGATCCGAAAATTCCTTCTTCTTCGCCGCTCCAAAGGCCGATGCGGATGGTGCGTCGCGGCTTGACGTGCAGAGCGTTCAGGATGCGCATGACTTCCATCGCGACGACACTGCCGGCGCCGTTATCGGTGGCGCCAGTGCCAGAAGCCCAAGAATCGAGGTGGCCACCGACCATTACAACCTGGTCCTTCAGGTTGGGATCAGTGCCGGGAATTTCGGCAATGGTATCGAAGCCGTGCTGGTGGTCGCCGGTGAACTTGGTTTGGACGTCCATTTCCATCGTTACCGGAACGTGCTCCTGGAGCAGGCGATAAACGCGCCCATAATTTTCGATCGCAGTGACGACGACGGGAACCTTCATCGCATCTTCGCGCTTATAGACGAACCAGCCGAGAGCGGCGCCGCTGTCATCGAAGATGGTGCCGCCGGACCCTCCGGAATTCGCGCCATCGCGGCTGGGAACGACCACTGCGGCAACGTGTTCGCTGGCAAGGAAGTCATTAAGCTTCTGCATTAGTTCGAGCCGTTTGAGGAATGGTGCGATGCGCTCGCGGAGATCGCGCGGACGCTCCGTGGGATAGTTCTCGAGATCGCTGAGATCCTTGTCGTCATAGCGGCGGAAGAGCGGCTTGTCGACCGGCTTCACGTCGCGCATTGGGCCGAGGAAGACGATCTTGCCGGCGAGTTTGCCCCTGTAATTGTCGAAGTCCTTCTCCGACTTAACGTCCATCCAGACGGCATCGCCGTGGATGGGGCCATTGGTGGCCGGAGACCAGGGTGCGGCCTGCGCGATGAACACCGCGGTATCGGGTGAGGTCATGCGCACCCAAGTATTGAGCTGCTGCCAGCCCATGCCGAAGTCGCCCCAGTCCTCGAGGTGAGCGTTGGAGCAGCCCATGGCGGTGAGTTGATCGCGCGTCCACTCGTTGGCCTTCATCATGTTGGGCGAGCCGGTGAGGCGCGGTCCGATGCCGTCCATCAGCGCCGAGGCATACTCCATCACGTGCGAGTGCGCGAGACCTTCGTTGCGGATCTCGTCATACATCTGTAAATCGATTTTTTCTTTTTCCGGCTGGGGAGCCTCCCAGGGGGCTGTCTGGGCTACCTGGGTGCCTTCCGGGGCCGGGGCGGTCTTCTTATGCTTTTGAGCGGCTCCCGGAATGGAAATCAAAAGACAGAGAGAAGTGAATGCTAAATACGAGGCAAGTCGATTTTTCAGTAGATGCAACGCTCATCCTCCCATAGGAATGTGCCGGAAAGCTTACCAGATGAGAGTAGCCGCGCGTCAGGAATCCATGCTCAGCGGTTTGGTGCCGTCGTGCCGACCGGGCCCTGGCTGAACAGCAGCGACCCGAAGAAGATGGCGAAGACGGCATAGATTACGAGCCCAACCATGACGGCGACTCCCGGATTGTGAAAGATGGGGCGGAGCAGCACCAGGGAGCCGATGCCGAAGTGCGCGAAGTTTCCCGCACAGAGCGGCCTCGAGTAGATTCCACCGATCGCGTTGTCTTTCGCGATCCAGTTGATAAGTCCCATGCCGAAGTACAGTGCGCCGAACAGTTGCAGAAGGATGGCGAGCGAGGCCGTCGGTGCCGATCCGATTGCGGGCAGGATTTCGGCAGGCCCGAAGAGGCCGACGAGGCCGGCAGCGATCATGAGAATACTGCTCGTTACCATTAGGATTTTTGAGCGCACTTCATCTCCTTGGAACTCCGGATTGTACAAGACGAGCGATTGGACCGTCCGGCCCCGCAAATCCGTTGCGAGAGGCTGAGGAAAGGTTTGCTCAGGGAGAGGTTACGACTTCGCGTCCAGGATTGAGCGCAGGCGTGAGTAGCCGCTGCGCGAAACCGGCAGGCGGGTGCCATCCGTGAGGATGGCGACGTGGGTGTCCTTGCCGTAGGGTTCGAGTTTCTTCAGGCGGTCGAGGTTGAGGATGTAGGAGCGGTGAATGCGCAGGAAACGCGCGGGATCGAGCGACTGCTCGAGGCTGGAGATGGTTTGCTGCTTGAGGCGCTTCTTCCCTTCTGAGGCGAGCGCGACGTAATCGTCCTGGGCTTCGGCATAGTCGAGTTTGGCGATTGGGATGATGTGCACATCGCTGCCGTCGCGGAGGACGATCCGGTCGGCGTGCTGTCCAGGCGCGCGCGCGGCCGTTGCCAGATCGGCGGGAACGGGTTGGTGTTGGCCCATACGCTGGCGGGCGCGCGTGAGCGCGGCTTCGAAGCGCTCGGCGCCAAAAGGCTTGAGCAGGTAGTCGACGGCGTGGACCTCGAAGGCCCGGAGCGCGTACTGATCGTAAGCGGTGACGAAGATGACTACGTGATCACTGCCGATGAGTTCGAGGACTTCGAAGCCGTCGAGTTTAGGCATCTGGATGTCGAGGAAGACGAGGTCGGGGTGGAGTTCGTTGACGGCCTTGACGGCATCGAAACCGTTGATGCACTCGGCAACGATTTCGACGTCGGCGTGCGGGGTGACAAGTTCGCGAAGGACGGCGCGCGAGAGTTCTTCGTCGTCGACGATGATGGCGCGAATTCTTGCCGGGGCGTTCACGAGAGCGGTGTCCTTTCGGCGGGGAAGTCCATGGTAACGCGGAAGTGGCTGTTGTCGCGGACGACGGCGAAGGCGGCGCGAGTTCCGTAGCGCGCTTCGAGGCGCTGCTGGACGATCTTGAGGCCCAAGCCGCTCTTGCGGCGTGCGGGGGCGTCGGGATCAAAAGTGTTTTCGACCTCGACGTGCAAGGTTTCAGGGGAAGGCTGAGCGATGTTCAAACGGATCCAGCCGCCTTCGGGAAGGGCGGAGATGCCGTGTGTGACCGCGTTCTCCACCAGGGGCTGGAGCAGCAGCGGGGGGACGATGCAGTCGAGGACCTCTGGCTCGACCTGTTCCTGCATGTCGAGGCGGGTGCCGAACCGAATTTTTTCGACGACGAGAAATTTGTGAAGTAGGGACAGCTCCTCGCTGAGGGGAACGCTGGTTTTCTCGCCGAGGCCGAGGGTCATACGGAGGAAGTCAGAAAGCGAGATGCACATTTCGCGGGCGCGGGCGGCGTCGATCGAGGTCAGAGCGCTGATGGAGTGCAGGCTGTTGAAGAGGAAATGCGGATTGATCTGGGCCTTGAGGGCGCGAAGTTCGGCGTCGCGGGCGAGAACGCGGGCGGCGGCTTCACGCTGCTCGGCCTGACGGGAATGTTCGAGGGCGAGCAGGACGTAGTGGAGTCCGACAGATAGAAGATAGAGAAGAATGCCGATGGTCCAGAGAACCGTCGATACTTGGCGAAGACGCTCATTCAGGCCGCGGAAGACTTGGACGAAGGAGAGACCGTAGGCGACGCCGTGGGCGAATGCGAGCCATAGGCCGCTCAGGAGCATGGCGGCCAGAAAGTGAGTGGCGAGCAATTGGAGGAAACCGGATGACTCAACTGGAGTGGCGCGGCAAGAGTACCAGGCGGAAAGGCAGACGAAGGCGTAGACGACGCAAAGCAGGATGGCGAAGATTGGGGCTTCGGTGGGACTGAGGGCACCACGACTGGAGAGCAGGTAGAGCAGCAGGAACACGATCGGGGTCCACGCTGCCAAGTACAAGCCGAGACGTCGTGGGTGGCTGAGTATCGGGTGCATAGGTGTTAGTACTTGACGGAAACTCCGCCGAACATAGCGATGCCTTTGACGACCAGGGCTTTCGCGGGCTTGGAAGTATCTTTCGGATACTTTCCGGTTTCATCACCGTAGCCGCCAAAGACGCCGATGCCCTTGATCAGGACGTTCCAGTGACGAGGGATGCGGATTTCGCCGCCGCCAAAGATCGAGGTGGCGTCGAGAACGGCCTGCTCGCCTTCAATTTCGGCCTGCGTGAGGTCAAGCTGGTATCCGCCGAAGACGGCGACGAGTTGGCCTCCGCGAAAGCGCTGCGAGTTGACGTGCTGTTCGCTGCCCCCGAACACGCTGAAGACGCGAACATCGTCTTCGCCGGACAAAGAAAGGCCATCGCGCTTGGTCTGGTAGGACTGCCACATCAGGAGGCCACCGGCGACGATCAGGAAAAGAGGCCACAGGTAGTTCCATCCGTAAGGAAACTTTCCAAATTCGTGGAGGATGAGGACAGCTCCGAAGAGGACGAGGAAAGCGCCCCAGACGCGATCACCGACCGAGCCGGGACCGGTGAGTTTGATGAGCCCGGGAACCACGAAGATTAGAGGCCAGAAGTTCCAGATATGCTCGGCGTTTACGAGTCCAAAGCGATCAAGAAGAAACGTAACACCGATGCCGATGAGCACGAGGCCGGTGATGAGGCTACTGGTAACGGCCGGTTTGCAGGTGGATTTCTCCGGTGATTTACCCACCGGTGTCGTTCGCGCGAACAGGGCGGCCACGATGAGTATCGCTAAGAAGATGAAGACCAGGGTGATCATGGCGGTTCCTTTCTTTCGGCCGCTCAGTTCTTCAGCCGCTTCTGAAAACGGACTTCGCTGATCAGTACGGCGAGTCCGGAAGCGATAAGCACGACGGGCCACCAGTGCAGCCAGCTATAGCTTGAGGGCTGTATGAGCATCATGACAAGAATCTTTGCGTGTACTGGGAGCGTGACGAGACCGACGACAAGCATGAGTACGCCGCTGAGGTTCTCTTCGGTCCAGAGGATCTGTCGGATACCGGTCAGGTGAGCCATAACGAACTCCTTTGCAATTTCGTTGTCATGGCGAAGATACGAGGATGAAGAGCCCGGCGCTGCGGTTATTCGGTGAGTGGCGGGTGGGGGCCGGTGAGTGGGGGAAAACGAATTGACGATTGACGATTTTCTCGTTGACGATTGAGGGAAATGACGAATGAAAATCGAGTAATCGGGAAATCCGGTAATCGGGTAAGAGAACGGCAAAGACGTTTACACTAGAGCCCATGGAACGTAAGTCGCTGGTCGCGGTGGTGGAAGGGCTGTCTTCGTGGGGTGAGGGGCCAGCGTATGCGCATCGGCGGGGCTATCGCACGGAGCGGTGGAGCTATGGCGAGGTGTTGCGCACGGCGCGGCAGTTCGCTCGCGAATTGGAGGCGCGCGGAGTCGCCAAGGGCGATCGCGTGGTGCTGTGGGGGGACAACTCGGCGGAGTGGGCGACGGGTTTTTTTGGCTGCGTGCTGCGTGGCGCGGTATCGGTTCCAATGGATCGAGTGGCGAGTGACGACTTCGCGATGCGGGTGGCGGAGCAAGTCGATGCCAAACTGATGGTGGTTGCGAGGGAGATCGCCGGGTTGTGCGGCACCCGCGATGTGCTCGTCATGGAAGATTTGCGCGAGCGGGTGGCGAAGCACGATTCCGGACCGTATGCGAGTCCGGAGATCGGGCGCGAGGACATGCTGGAGATCGTCTTTACTTCGGGGACAACTTCGGAGCCGAAGGGCGTCGTGATCTCACATGGGAACGTGCTGGCGAACCTGGAGCCGATCGAGCGCGAAATCGCGAAGTATCGGAAGTACGAAAAGTGGTTTCATCCGCTGGCATTCCTGAATCTGCTTCCGCTGAGCCATGTGTTCGGACAGTTTCTTGGGCTGTTCATCCCGCAGGCGCTCGGGGCGACGGTCGTCTTCCACAACTCGCTGAGCCCGGGCGAGATCATGGAGGTGATCAAGCACGAGAAGGTTTCGGCTCTGATTGCGGTGCCGCGCATGTTGGCGTCATTGCGCCAGAAACTCGAACGCGATCTCGAGGCGGAAGGGAAACTGGAAAGGTTTCTGCGGCGGTTTGCAGAAGCTGAGGGAAAGAAGTTCTTGAAGCGCATGTGGCGCTTCCGCGATGTGCACCGAAAACTTGGGTGGAAGTTCTGGGCGTTCATCTCGGGCGGTGCTGCGCTGGATGCTGATACGGAGAAGTTCTGGAACCGGCTCGGGTATGCCGTCGTGCAGGGATATGGTCTGACCGAAACGACTTCGCTGATCAGTCTGAATCATCCGTTCAAAGTCGGGCAGCGATCGATTGGGAAGGTGCTGCCGGGACGGGAGATGAAGCTCGACGAGAACGGCGAGATCCTGGTGCGCGGAGCGAATTTGGCGGCGGGGTATTGGACAGCGAAAAGCCCCACCTTGTCGCCTAAAGACGGCGACAAGGGTAGGGCAACCGAGAGCGGGGCACAGTTTGAGCCGGTGGGCGGGGAAGAGGGATGGTTCCACACCGGCGATCTCGGAGAACTGGATGCCGAGGGGAACCTTTATTTCAAGGGCCGGCGAAAGAACGTGATCGTTACGCCGGCGGGGATGAAGGTTTATCCGGAGGATTTGGAAGGGGCGCTGCGGGCGCAGCCGGAGGTTCGCGATTGCGTTGTTGTCGCTCTGCCGGTAGAGGGAAATGCGGAGCCTTGCGCGGTGCTGCTGATGCAGGATGGGAGTGACGGCAAGCAGGCGGTAGCGGCGGCGAATGCGCGGCTCGCGGAGTTTCAGCAGATTCGGCGATGGCTGGTGTGGCCGGATGAGGATTTCCCAAGAACGTCGACACAGAAGCCGAAGATCGGTGAGATCGAGGCGTATGCAAGGGCGAAGTTTGGGGCGGGGCCGACGGGTGAGACTCCACAGAGCGCGCTGGCGGAACTGATTGGGCGGGTCACACGGAAGCCGGTGGAGGCGCTGGCTCCGGACGCGAAGTTGGAGAGCGATTTGAATTTGAGCTCGATCGATCGCGTGGAGTTGATGTCGGCGATTGAGGACCGGTACCAGGTCTCGCTGAACGAGCAGACGTTTTCGAACGCGACCACGGTGGCGCAGGTCGAGAAGATGCTGCGCGAGTCGCCGCAGGAGCGGCCTCGCTACGAGTTTCCGACGTGGGCGCTGGCGGCGCCGCTGCGGTGGTTGCGAGCGCTAGTGTACCAGGGCGTGACGTGGCCGGCGACGCTGCTGATGACCTGGCCGCGCGTGATCGCGCGCGACAAACTGAAGGGCGTCGAGGGGCCGCTGCTGATCATCTCCAATCACGTCGCGTATTTGGATATCGGGTTCCTGCTGTGGGCCTTACCTTGGCGGTATCGGACGCGCCTGGCGGTGGCGATGCTCGGGGAGTTGCTGGTCGCTATGCGGCATCCGCCGAAAGAGATGAACTGGTTCCAGCGGATTCGCGAGAAACTCGACTACGGGCTCGTCGTCACGTTGTTCAACGTGTTTCCGATATTCCAGAAGTACGGGTTCCGCGAGAGCTTCGCGTTCGCCGGCGAAGCCGTGGATCGGGGGTATAGCGTCGTCGTCTTTCCGGAAGGTCGCCGGACGGATACGGGCGAGATGCAGCCGTTCCAATCAGGCGTCGGACTGCTCGCGCAGAAGCTGGATTTACCAGTGCTGCCGATGCGGATCGACGGGCTGTATGAGCTACGCCTGAAGAAGCAGCGGTTCTCGCGGAAGGGAACGATCACGGTTCGGATTGGGGAGCCGGTGAAGTATCCGGCGAATGCGGCTGCGGAGAGCATCGCGAGGGATCTGGAGCGGAGAGTCAGAAACCTTTAGGACCGGTTCACCATAGAGACGCAGAGAGCACAGAGGACGGAAATGGCAACACCCGATCGAGTTCATCAACTGATTATTCAATACAGGCTTGGAACCGGAACGGTGGACGATTTCGATAGACGTGTTCGCGTCGAAGAACTGATGATCGAATGCCTCGGCCGGGAAGGGCTTGGCTATTGTGATGGAGGCGACATGGGCGACCGGTCGATGAACGTATTCTGTTTCGTGAACAGCGTTGAGCGGGCTCTCCCAGCGATGGTGCAGGCCCTGGCAACAGCAAGCCTCCAAGAAGGCGCTGTCATCGCAATTACTGTCGAGGATTCGATCGAAGTACTCTGGCCGGACGGTTTTGCGCGCGAGTTCGTTCCGCTCTAAAAGGCTGACCAATATAGACATACAGTTCGCCGCTGCATACTGCATATTTATTCAAGCTATCTCCTCACCACTACTCGTGATTTCGGTCACAGCGGGTCGATTGCACCTCCATTAGGAATGGAATAGCTCGTATGGCGGGATAGTCCGCCGGAAAGACCCCACATATCGTCACAACCGAGGCGGCGACGTGTGGGCCACGAGCCTCCGTCAGAGACTCCTTGAGATGAGTCATGACGTGGAGGACAACTTGATCCGCGAAGACGTTTTACGTCTATGGCCGGAGCTTGCCTGGATTCAGGATGCGGAGCTTCGGGAGAAGACGACGCGCTGTTGGGAGCGCGCCTTCGAGTTAAGTCCACTCAAGCCAGACGACCTGAACGAAATTCCTTTCACGCTGCTGATTCCGAATTGCCCTACGACTTTCATGGAGCACAAGCGGTGCGTGGTGCATATTGCGCGGGGCGCGGCGGAGTCGATGCGGGAGTTCATGGGCAATGCGCTGAAGATCGATTTCGACACCGTGATTGCGGGAGCCATCCTCGCTGACGTTGGTAAGTTGCTGGAGTACGAGAACCGGGATGGCAAGACGGTGCAGAGCGAACGCGGCGAGTTGCTGCGGCATCCGTTCACGGGAGTAGCCCTTGCCATGGAATGCGGGTTGCCGGATGCGGTGTGCCACATCATCGCGGCCCATGCGGCGGAGGGCGACCTGGTCAAGCGCACGACGGAAGCATATATCGTGCACCACGCGGATTTCATGGCCTATCTGCCGTTCAAGAATGTGAAGTTCCCAGAAAAGTCGAAAGTCGTAGCCCAAAAGTCGTGACGCGGATGTTGCAGTGATTGTTGAGATGAAGAAGTCGGACGTTGTTGCGCCGGGGTGGCGCAGCGGCGTGTTGCTCAAGCCCGGGGAAAAGCCGGGAAAAGTTTTAAGGATGAGGTTGAGGATGGCGAAGAACTATGTGCCTTGGGGGGAGATCGTACTGCTCTCTGTTCTGGGTGGTTTCGTGGTTTTGGGCGTGGCGATTGTGGGCCTTTGGCTCTATCGCTGGGCTTTGGATGCGCAGGCGCTGGTTACTCTCAACGGCGATGAACAGAACCTGTATGTCGTTATCGCATTCGGGATTGGCTTTGTGATCACGGCAGTAGCCCTGGCGATTACGACGGCGAAGAAGTCGGGTTCAGGGATTGTCAGCCTTCCGGAGAAGAAGCGGCCGGGTAGCTCGAGGCTCGAAGACAAATGGCGGAGGCGGAGTTAGCGATGGCGGAGAAACAGGAAACGATTACGGCGGTGATGGCGCGGTGGGCGGCGGGCGTGCGGTTCGAGGATTTGTCGCAAGACGCGGTGTACCAGGCGAAACGGTTTCTGCTGGATTCGATTGGGTGCGCGCTGGGCGGGTATCAGCAGCACGACGTGAAGATCGCGCTGGAAGTGCTGGAGGAAGTCGCGAAGAGCGGCCCGGCGACGGTGATCGGGTCGGGAGCGAAGATGGACGTGGTTCATGCGGCGCTGGCGAACGCGCTGATGATTCGCTGCATGGACTACAACGATATTTATTGGAAACAGGATCCGTCGCATCCCTCGGATATTTTTCCGGCGGCGCTGGCGTGCGCCGAGCGCGCGAAGAGCGATGGGCGCGAACTGATCGTCGGCCTGGTTCTAGGACACGAGTTCGAGCAGCGCATGTGCGAGGTGGCGTTCCCGGGGGTTCGGGAACGAGGTTGGCATCATGCAACGCTGACGGCGTTCGTCTCGCCAATCGTTGCGGGGCGGATGCTCGGGCTGACATGGGAAAAGATTCAGCACGCGATAGGGATTTCAGCGTCGGCACGGTGCACGCTGGGCGCGGTGACGGCGGGCAAACTGACGATGATGAAGAACACGGTCGATCCGATGGCAACCGAGAGCGGTGTGCTGGCGGCGCTGCTGGCGGAAAAGGGATATACGGGGCCGGAACACGTGATCGACGGCAAAGAGGGCCTGGTGCACGTGTTTGGGCCGGAATGGAAGCTGAACATCTTGACCGATGGGCTCGGCGAATCGTGGCGAATCACGCAGTGCGGGATGAAGTTCTTCCCGACGGAGGCGCTGACGCATACGCCGATTTCATGCGTGCTGGACCTGGTGAAGTCGAATGACCTGCGGCCGGAGATGGTGAAGGAAGTTCATATCAGGACGACGGCGCGTGGCGCGGACATCCTGAGCGACCCGAGCAAGTACGATCCGCGCACGAAAGAGACGGCGGATCATTCGCTGCCCTATTGCATTGCGGCGGCGGTGGCGGAGCGGCAGGTGACGCCGCTCCAGTTCACTATGGGAAAGATCATGGACCCGACGATTCGTGCGCAACTGCAGAAAGTGAAAGTCGTCGCGGATCCGGAGATCGAGAAGGTGTTTCCGGCGCTGCAACGGGTCGGCGTGAAGATCTCGACGACTGACGGGCGAGTGTTCGAGAAGACTATGGATTTCCCGAAGGGAGACCCGCGGAATCCGCTGAGCGATCGGGAGATCGAGGAGAAGTTCCATGCGTTGGCGGAGCCGATCATGGGGGCCGAAAAGCGGAAGAAGTTGAGTGGGGCGATCTGGGGCCTGGAGAAACAGAAGAGTGTGTCGGAGTTGATGGAGTTGATGTCGGTCGGGTTGGCGGTGCACGCGTAAGAAAAGCTAATCACCACGAGCACGAAGGGAAGGTATGGCACAGACGATTGTGGAGAAGCTGGCGCAGGCGCATATGGCGGAAGGGCCGAAGCGGGCATTGCGCGCGGGAGATTTTCTGTCGATCCGGCCGAAGCACGTGATGACGCACGACAACACGGCGGCAGTGCTGAAGAAGTTTAAGGCGATTGGCGTGAAGAAGGTCCTGGATGCGCGGCAGCCAGTATTTGCGCTTGACCACGACATCCAGAACACGAGCGAGCAGAACCTGAAGCAGTATGCGTCCATTGAGGCATTCGCCAAGGAGCAGGGGATCGATTTCTATCCGGCGGGCACAGGCATCGGTCACCAGTTGATGATGGAAAAGGGATACGTGCTGCCGGGGAGCTTTGTTGTCGCGAGCGATTCGCATTCCAACATGTATGGCGCGCTGGGGGCGATTGGAACTCCGGTGGTACGAACGGACGCGGCGGCGATCTGGGCGACCGGTGAGTTCTGGTGGCAGATTCCGCGCACGGTGCAGGTAAAGCTAACGGGCAGTCTGCGCAAAGGCGTGAGTGGCAAGGACGTGATCATCACCTTGTGCGGGCTCTACAACCAGGAAGAGGTGCTTAACGCGGCGGCGGAGTTCGCGGGCGAGGGCGTGGCGGCGCTCTCGATGGAAGAGCGGATGTCGATCGCCAATATGTCCACCGAATGGGGCGCTCTGGTTGGGTGGTTCCCCCCGGATGCGAAGACCTTCGCATACTTGCGCGAGCGCCGGGCGGTCGGAGCGACGGCGGAGCGGATATCGGAAGATGAGTTGCGCAACCTGGAAGCGAATCCACCGATGCCAGATCCGGAAGCGGAGTATGCGGCGAAGATCATCCTCGATCTGAGCACGGTGACGCCGCATGTGAGCGGGCCGGATACGGTGCAGACGATGGCGTCGGTGGCAGAGATCGCGCCGAAGAAGGTTGCGATCCAGAGGGCGTACCTGGTGAGCTGCGTGAATTCACGGCTGGAGGATTTGGCTGCCGCGGCCGAGGTGCTCAAGGGAAGGAAAGTCGCACCGACCGTGAGCTTCTATGTGGCAGCGGCCTCGAAGGATGTTCAATCGCGTGCCGAGGCGAAGGGTTATTGGAAGACGCTGATGGAAGCAGGCGCGATTGCGCTTCCGCCGAGTTGCGGTATGTGCATCGGACTCGGGACGGGATTGCTCGAGGCGGGCGAGGTCGGGATTTCGGCGACGAACCGTAATTTCAAGGGCCGGATGGGCTCGCGCGATGCGAAATGCTATCTCGGGTCGCCGGCCGTGGTCGCAGCGAGTGCTGTAGCTGGGTACATAACGGGGCCGGTGGAGTTTGCACAGGAGATTCCGAAACGGGAGTTCGTGGAGCTAACCCCGAAAGCTGCTACGGCGGAGAAGGTCGAGATTCTTCCGGGTTTCCCGGCGGTGGTGAAGGGCCGGCTAATTTTCGTGCCGCAGGACAATCTGAACACCGACGGGATCTACGGCAAGGACTACACCTATCGCGAGGACATGACGCGCGAGCTGATGGCGAAGGTGGTGTTTGAGAACTACGATCCGCAATTTGCGTCGCGCACGCAGGCGGGCGATGTGATCGTAGGCGGATTCAACTTTGGTACGGGGTCGAGCCGCGAGCAGGCGGTGACGGCGCTGCAGGCGAAGGGGTTGCCGCTGGTGATCGCGGGGAGTTTCTCGCAGACGTATCTGCGGAATGCATTTAACAACGGTTTCCTGTGCATTGAGTCGCCGGAGTACGTGAAGTGGTTGAAGCAGGTCTTCGCGCCGAGGGTTGCGGCGAAAGAGAAGACGATTATTCCAGGGATTGAAGTCGCGATTGATTTCACTACCGGAACGATAACGTGCATGGATGAGAAGTTCCAGTTTCCAGCGATGGGAGCAGTGCCGCAATCGCTGGTCGTCGCGGGCGGAGTGGAGAAACTCGTCGCGAGGAGGCTGGGCTTAGTGCCGGAAGTGATTGCGAAGTAGAGAGTATCAAAAGATTAACGCAGAGGAACGCGGAGGTCGCGAAGGTTATGGCGAAATACACGGTTGTGACGATGCCGGGCGATGGGATTGGGAACCAGGTCCTGCCGGAGGCGATCCGGGTACTGAATGCGGTTGGATTCGACGCCGAATACGTGCATGCGGACATTGGCTGGGAGGCGTGGTGCAACGAGGGCAACGCGCTGCCGGAGCGCACGGTGGAGTTGCTGCGGAAGCATAAGCTTGGGCTTTTTGGCGCGATTACGTCGAAGCCGAAGAAGGCTGCTGAGGCGGAGTTGAAGCCGGAGTTGCAGGGCAAGGGGTTCTCGTATTTCAGTCCGATCGTTTCGATGCGGCAGATTTTCAATCTCGATATCTGCATGCGGCCGTGCATCGGGTTCCCGGGCAATCCGCTGAACTTCATTCGCAAACGCGGGGATGGCGGGTTCGAGGAACCGCAGGTGAACGTCGTCGTGTTCCGGCAGAACACCGAGGGTCTGTACGCGGGCGTGGAGTGGACAAATCCTCCGGCGAACGTGCGAACGGCGCTGGCGACACACTCGAAGTTCAAGCCGTTTGCGGATGTGCCGGGCGAGGACCTTGCAGTGAGCGTTCGGGTTATCACGCGGAAGAATGCGCGGCGGATCTGCGTGGCGGCGTTCGAATACGCGAAGAAGTTCGGCTACAAGTCGGTGACCATTTGCGAGAAGCCGAATGTGCTGCGCGAGACCTCGGGGATGATGGAAGAGGTCGCGAAGGAAGTCAGCAAGCAGTATCCCGGCGTGGCGCTGTGGTCGACGAATATCGACGCCCAAACGATGTGGCTGACGAAGAATCCGGAAGAGTATGGCGTGATCGTTGCGTCCAATTTGTTCGGCGACGTGATCTCGGACGCCTTTGCGGGATTGATTGGCGGACTGGGCTTTGCGGCGAGCGGCAATATCGGCGAGGAAGTTGCGGTATTTGAGCCGACGCATGGGTCGGCTCCGAAGTACGCCGAACTTCATCCGCCAATCGTGAACCCGATCGCAATGATTCTTTCGGCGGCGATGATGCTGGACCACGTGGGCGAGACCGAGAAGGCGAATCGCATTCGGAAGGCAATCGCGGATGTCGTCGCCGAAGGCAAGATTCGGACGTACGACATGATGCGGCTCTCCGGTGGCGGAAAGTCGATTGCGCAGGGAGCGGCATCGACGAACCAGATGACGGATGCGATCCTGGCGAAGGTTGAGGCGGGCGTCGGAGTTGGTGCGTAGGGTCAACCGAGGAAACTATCCCACCCTGACGCGCACAAAACGCGCGTTAGGATGGGGCACCCACAGTGGTGAAGACGAGATAACTATGGCGATGACGGCGGAAGTTAGGGCAAGGATTGGTGAGGCTGGGCGGCAGGGAACAGACGTGCGGAGTGATCTGTTCGTCCGCTATGAACCCGGCGAGAGGCCCCTGGAAATCGAGTTGCAGTCTAGGGTTGGCCTTTACTATGGCGAGCAAATTCGCGAACAGGCGAAGAATGTTCTTGCATCGCTGGGAGTCACAATCGGCAAACTCACGATCATTGATGAAGGCGCCTTGCCGTTTGTCATCGCGGCACGGACCGAGGCGGCGGTACGACGGTCGGGCCTGGGGAATGGGAAGCGATGGTTGCCGGAACCCGTGCCGCATCCGGAGCACTCCACGAAGGATCGTTTGCGGCGCTCGCGATTGTATCTGCCGGGGAGCGAGCCCAAGTACTTCATCAATGCCGGACTGCATGAGCCTGACGCGGTGATTCTCGATCTTGAAGATTCCGTCCACGCGAGCGAAAAGGATTCAGCGCGAGTGCTGGTGCGCAACACCCTGTGGGGGGTCGATTTCGGCGCGGCGGAGCGGATGGTGAGGATTAATCAGTTGCCGCTGGGGTACCAGGATCTGGAAGAGGTCGTGCCGGAGCGGCCGGACGTCATTCTCATTCCCAAGGTCGAGCATGCGCGCGAAGTGCTCGAGGTCGATCGGAAGATTTCGGAGATCGAGACACGCGAGGGGATCAAGCAGCCGATCTGGATCATGCCGATCCTCGAGTCGGCGCTGGGAATTGAGAATGCGTTCGCGATTGCGACGGCGTCGGATCGCGTTTGCGCGCTGACCATCGGACTGGAAGATTACACCGCTGATCTCGGAATCGTGAGAACGCGGACCGGTGAAGAGACGCTTTTTGCGCGGTTCCGCGTAGTGAATGCCGCAAAAGCCGCTGGCGTGCAGGCGATCGATTCTGTATTCGGGGACGTCGCCGATATGGACGGCCTGCGCCGTTGGGGCGAGCAGTCGCGGGCGATGGGATTCGAGGGCATGGGCTGCATCCATCCGCTGCAGATCCAAGTCATCCACGAAGCGTATGCGCCGTCGAAAACGGAGATCGAAAAGGCGCTGAAGATCGTGGCGGCATTCGAGGACGCGAAGGCGAAGGGACTCGGAGTAGTAAGTCTGGGCTCGAAGATGATTGATCCGCCGGTGGTGAATCGGGCGGTGAAACTGGTGGAGCGGGCGAGAAGAATGGGTCTCGTGAATTGACGATTGGCGATTTTCGCATTGACGATTGAAAAGTAATGACGAAATTACGAATGTCGAAATGACGAATGACTATGACAGTTGAAGCGAAGCAGCAGGTCGAGTTGGTCAAGAATGCGGCGGGGCGCAAGGTGCCCACATTCGTGAATGGGTGCGAACAGGTTGCGTACCAGGGAGTCGGCAAGTACAAGCCATCTGGACGGAAGGCATCTCCACCGGTGCGCACGAATGCGGATTTCCCGGAGAACGGTGACAAGCGTGTGCCCGATCTCGAGACGGCGCTGCGGCTGTGCGGGTTGAGCGATGGAATGACAATTTCGTCGCATCACCATCTTCGCGAAGGTGATCGCGTAGCGCTGCCTGCGCTGGAAGTTGCCGCGCGAATGGGCGTTAAGGATCTACGCTGGTTCCCCAGCGCCTCATTCCCATGTCATGAGCCCGTCATCGACCTGATGGAAAAAGGCGCGGTGCACCACATCGAGGGGTCAATGAATGGGCCGCTCGGGGATTACTGCTCGCACGGGAAGATGCGCGGATACGGTGTGCTGCGGTCGCATGGCGGGCGATGGCAGGCGATCCAGGATGGCGAGGTTCACGTTGACATCGCGGTGATCGCCGCGCCCACGGCGGACCCGTTCGGTAACGCGAATGGGTCGCATGGGCCCTCGGCTTGCGGGTCGCTGGGATTTGCGCTGGCGGACTCTATGTATGCGGACAAGGTGATCGTGGTGACCGACAACCTGGTGCCGTTTCCATGTATTCCGTGGCAGATCCAGGGGAATAACGTCGACCACGTTGTCGAAGTGCCGAGCATCGGCGATCCGGCAAAGATCGTCAGCGGGACGACGCAGATCACGCGGTCGCCCGACCGGTTGCGAATTGCCGAGATGGTCGCGCGGTTCCTGAAAGTGACGGGAATCATGCGCGACGGGTTCTCGTTCCAGGCAGGCGCCGGAGGAATCGCACTGGCGTTCGTCGATTACCTGCGGCGCTACATGCGCGAGGCCGGAGTAAAGGCACGGTTCGTGCGCGGCGGTTCTACGAAATACTTGGTCGAGATGCTGCAGGAAGGATTAACGAGTTACATCCTGGACGGGCAGACGTTCGACCTCGATGCGGTGAAGTCGATTGCCACTGACCCGCGGCATGTTCCGACCTCGCCGTTCACGTCCTACAACTTTCACGGGAAGGGAAACTTCGCGTCGATGGTCGACGCAGTGATTCTTGGGGCTACGGAAGTGGACGTCAATTTCAACGGCAACGTCGTAACGCATTCGGATGGGCGGATGCTGCATGGAATCGGTGGCTGGCAGAATTGCCTTTTTGCGGGATGCACAATACTGGCGCTGCCCTCGTTCCGCGACCGTATTCCGGTGATCGTCGACGAAGTTACGACCCTGACCGGACCGGGAGAGTTGATCGACGTGATCGTGACGGAGCGCGGAATTGCGATCAACCCGAGACGGCAGGATTTGCTGGATGCGGTGAAGGGGAGCGGCCTGCCCGTCCGCAAACTTGAGCAGATCAAGGAAGAAGTCGAGAAAATCTGCGGCGGAAAATCGGCCAAACCGAGACTCACCGACGAACCAGTGGCCGTGGTGAAGTGGGTGGATGGGACGGTGCTCGATACGATTTGGAAGCAGAAGCAAGAATGAAGGAATGACGAATGGGAAAAGCAATTTTCGATTGACGATTTTCTTATTGACGCTTGAAGTCGAGCGCGCCTGAGAAGGCGCGCTCTGTTGTTGACGTCCGCAGAAGATTGACCTGCCGCACCCTAACGCCAAAAGGGCGTTGGATGGAGCACCCGTACATGTGGGACGCGACACCGTGACGGAGTAAGATAGGTGTCCATGGCCTTGGTTGAGGCAATCGCGAAACTCAGGAAAGCGCTGGGGAGTGGGAACGTCCTGGATAAAGCCGGGGACGTGATGCTCTACGAGTATGACGCGGGGGTGGACAAGGGGACGCCGGGTGCCGTGGTGTTTCCGGCGACGACTGAGGATGTTTCGGCGATTGTGAAGATTGCGGCGGCGGAAGGGGTTTCGATTGTGCCGCGTGGTGCGGGAACGGGGCTGAGCGGCGGGTCGATCGCTCGCGATGGCGGCATCGTCCTCGTCTTCACGCGCATGAACAGGATCCTTGAGATCGATCTGGAAAACCAGAGGGCGACGGTGCAGCCGGGCGTCGTGAATCTCGAATTGTCGAATGCTGTGGAGAAGCATGGGTTGTACTTCGCGCCGGACCCTTCGAGCCAGAAAGCGTCGACCATTGGCGGCAACGTGGGCGAGAACTCGGGCGGCCCGCACACGCTGGCGCATGGCGTGACCGTGAATCACGTGACGGGCCTGGAAGTTGTGCTTGGCGACGGCCGCGTCGCGCAATTCGGGGGCAAGTCGGTCGATACCTGTGGCTATGACATGTGCGGATTCTTCACTGGCACGGAAGGCACCGTCGGAATCGTCACGAAGATCACCGTCAAACTGACACGAAAAGCTGAAACGATCGCGACCCTGCTGGCGATCTACGACACGATTGATGATGGCGCGAACACTGTCGTCGACATTACCCGGGAGGGGATTACTCCGACGGCGCTGGAGATGTTCGATGGCCTGACGCTGCGCACGGTGGAAGAAGCGACGCATGCCGGGTATCCGATGGACGCCGGGGCCGTGCTGCTGATCGAACTGGAAGGGTTGCGCGAAGCGGTGGAAGAACAGGCCGAGGCGGTGCGGCGGCTATGCGCGGTGAACGGTGCGCGGGAAGTTCGGCGCGCAAAGGATGACGCGGAGCGGGCGCTGCTGTGGAAGGGAAGGAAGAACGCGTTTGCCGCGATCGGGCGGCTCGCACCTTCGTATTACACGCAGGATGGCGTGGTGCCGCGAACGAAGATTCCGGAGACGCTGAAGTTCATCGCCAAGGTCAGCGAGAAGTACGGAATGCGTATCGCAAACATCTTTCACGCGGGCGACGGCAACATGCACCCGGCGATCCTGTTCGACTTGCGAGATCCGGCGCAGTTGGAAAAGACGATCGCCGCCAGCGGGGAAATCCTGGGCTACTGCGTGAGCGTGGGAGGCACCATTACGGGCGAACACGGCGTGGGCATGGAGAAGGACAAGCTGATGCCGCTGCTGTTCACCGAAACCGATATGGACGTGATGAAGAGCCTGCGCGAAGCTTTCAATCCTGATTCGCTTTTCAACCCGCGGAAGATTTTCCCAACCACGAGAAGTTGCCGGGAAACGGGCGCGGCCGCGATTCCGCCAGAGCTTAGGAAACGATGACGGTGGCAAGCACAGCGACGGCCCAACTCGGACGCGAACTGGCAGCGATTGTCGGCGACGCGTACGTATGCGACGATCCCGGCGCGCTGACAGGGTTTGCCATCGACGGCGTGCGGCCAGGAATGTGGGTGGTCCCGGCGTCGGCGGAAGAGATTGCTGCGATTCTTCGGCTAGCGAACGAGCGCGACGCGAGTGTTACTGTCGCGGGTGGGTTCACGAGGCAATCCATCGGGAAGGTTCCGGAGCAGGTGAATATTCTCCTTCGCACTCATCGCCTCACTCGCGTTCTGCACTTCGATCCCGGTGACCTGACAATCGGAATGGAGGCAGGCTGCAAGCTCGGTGAAATCCTTGTGCGCGTGGCGGAAAAAGGTCTGCTGCTGCCGCTTGATCCCCCGAACGCAGCGCAGGCCACGATAGGCGGCTCGCTGGCGACGTCGTCCTTTGGACCCTTGAAAAACGGGTTTGGCGGCGCGCGTGAGTACTGCATAGGAGTGTCGTTCGTTACCGGCGATGGTCGAATCGCGAAAGCCGGTGGCCGCGTGGTGAAGAACGTCGCCGGCTACGATTTGATGAAGTTGATGATCGGCAGCCAAGGGACGCTCGGGGTGATCACTTCGGCGAATTTCAGGCTGTTTCCAGCGCCGAAGCAGACGGCGACGTTTATCGGAGAATTCGAGGATTGTGAGTCCGCGATGGAGTTCTGCGGCGCCGTGAGGCGTTCGCCGCTGAGTCCCATCTGCATGGAAGTGATCTCTCCGCGGGCGCTCGAGTACATCGGGGATTCGAGCGAAGCCTGGTCGGTTCTGACTCGAGCGGCGGGATCGGACGCGGTGCTCGAGCGATATCGGCGAGAGTTGAGCGCGAACACGAACCGGGAGTTGGTGGGGGCAGAAGAGAAACGGTTCTGCAATGGCGTGCGGGAGTTCGCCGAGGCAGTGCCGAGGAAGCATCAGAATGCGATGTTGATGGAAGTACATTTGCGATCGAGTGCGGTTTGTGAAGTGTTGGGAGCGGCAGAGCAGGCTGCGACAGACCACAACTTCTTGTTCGCCAGTGTGGGCCGGGCTGGGTTAGCGTCGCTGATTGTCGCCCTGGTGCCACTCTCGGTCGATCCGCCGGTGGTCAGCCAGTATGCGAGCGTGGTTACAGCCATACGGAAGTCGATGCCGAAAGATGGGTCGGCCGTAGTGGTGCGATGTCCGCGCGAAGCGAAACCGTACTTTTCCGTTTGGGGCGAGACCGCAAACGACATGGAAGCCATGAAAGCCGTGAAGCGCGCGTTGGACCCGAACGGGATCATGAATCGCGGGAGGTTTTTGTTCTGAGCACAGCCGGGATCAAGACCGAAACGCGATCGAATTACACGACGCCGGATCGTCCCACGTGGGAATTGTATTCGCGGTGCATTCACTGCGGATTGTGTTTGCAGCAGTGTCCCACGTATCGGGTGCTGGGACGCGAGGCGGATTCGCCACGTGGGCGGATTTACCAGATCCTGCAGGTAGACGCGGGGCGTCTGACAATCGACGAGTCATTTGTGACTCACCTTGACCGCTGTCTCGGGTGTCGCGCGTGCGAGACGGCATGCCCGTCGGGCGTATCGTACGGCCGCATCCTGGAACGGGCGCGTGCGGAGATCGAGCAGAACTACAAACGGCCGTGGCTCGACCGCAAGCTGCGGGAGCATTTCTACGGCTCGGTGTTGCATGATTTCAAGAAGCTGGCCCGATATGCGAAGTGGGTAGGGTTCTACCAGCGCTCGGGCCTCCAGGCCGTGCTTCGCGCCACAGGGTTGCTGAAACTGTTCGGCGTAGCAGAACTGGATGCACTCTCGCCGAAGATTGAGTCGGATTTCTACTTCCGGGAGTTCGGTAATGTCTATGCCGCCGTGGGTGAACGGCGCGGACGAGTGGCGCTGCTGGCCGGTTGTATCGCGAGCGTTGCTTTCGCGGAGTTGAATCGTGCCACAGTGCGCGTCCTAACGAAGAACGGGATTGAAGTGGTCGTCCCAAAAGAACAGACGTGCTGCGGCGCTTTGCATGCACATGCCGGCCAACTGCCGAAGGCCCGAGAGTTGGCGAAGAAGAATATCGATGCCATGATGGCGCCCGGCGTAGATGCCGTCATCAGCAACGCCGCCGGTTGCGGCTGCATGTTGAAAGAGTACGGCGAACTGCTGGAACACGATCCGGAGTATTCGGTGAAGGCAGCGGATTTCGCGGCGAGGGTCCGGGATGTCAATGAATACCTTTATGAGGTGGGCCTGCGGGCGCCGGCGCGAAAACTTGCATCACGCGTAACCTACCAGGATCCGTGTCATCTCGCGCACGGGCAGAAGGTGCGGAGTGCCCCGCGCGAGTTGATGAAGGCGATTGGGATCGAGGTAGTGGAGATGCCGCGCGCTGACGATTGCTGCGGCAGCGCCGGCACCTACAACATCGTGCAGAACGAGTTGTCGATGAAGATCCTGGACGAGAAGATGGCGAATGTTGCGAGCGTGAAGCCGGAAATAATAGCCACGGCGAATGTCGGCTGCATGCTGCAGTTGAAAGCCGGCGAAAAGCGCGCCCGCCTCAACGCCGAGGTGGTTCACGTAGTTGAACTGCTGGATCGGGCGTTCTAGAGCCAATTCACCACAGAGACACAGAGGCACCGGGAATTCCATTCACAAACAAAAAGGCCCCGTCCTTCGCGCCAACAATCCGCGCAAAGAGCAGGGTACCCCTCTTGAATTACCCAATCACTTTGCAGCAAATGTTGGATGCATGTTGAGGTTGCGCACCAGGAACGCCCACTGATCCGTGATCTCTTCGATCGATTTGCTGATCGGCTTGCCGGCGCCGTGGCCGGCCTTGGTTTCAATCCGGATCAGCACGGGTGCGTCACCGGCCTGGTCGGCTTGCATCGTAGCCGCGAACTTGAAGCTGTGCGCCGGGACAACGCGATCGTCATGATCGGCGGTGGTGATCAGTGTCGGCGGATATTTCGTTCCATGCTTCAGGTTGTGCAGCGGCGAATAAGCGTAGAGCGCCGTGAACTGCTCGGGATCGTCCGATGATCCGTAATCGCTCGTCCACGCCCAGCCAATGGTGAATTTCTGGAAGCGCAGCATGTCCATCACCCCGACCGCCGGAAGCGCTGCGCCGAACAGATCGGGACGCTGGGTGATACAGGCGCCGATGAGCAGGCCGCCGTTTGATGCGCCCTGGATAGCGAGGTTTTCGCGCGAACTGTACCCGTTCTTCTCGAGCCATTCGGCCGCAGCAATGAAATCGTCGAACACGTTCTGCTTGTGCAGCTTGGTTCCGGCGAGGTGCCATTCCTCGCCGTATTCGCCGCCACCACGCGTCACTGCCTGCGCGTAGACGCCGCCCATCTCCAGCCAGACGATCTGTGCCACTCGGAACGCCGGAGTCATGTTGACGTCGAAGCCGCCATAGCCATAGAGCAAGGTCGGGTTCTGGCCATTCAACTTGGTGCCTTTCTTGTAGGTGATGAAGAGCGGCGCACGCGTGCCGTCCTTGCTCGTGTACATCACCTGTTTGGTCTCGTATTCGGCGGGGTTGAAGTTGAGCTTAGGCGCGCGAAACAGGGAACTCTTTCCCGTGGCGGGATCGTAGCGATAAATCGTCGCCGGAGTCGTGAAACTGGTGTAGGAGTAGAACGTTTCCTTGTCGGTGCGCTTGCCGTCAAGGCCTTCGACGGTTCCGATTCCTGGAAGATCGACGTCCCGCAGAAATTTTCCATCGAGATCAAACACGCGGACCTCAGAGTGCGCGTCCTTCAGGTAGCTCGCGATGAATTTGTCATCGACGATGTTGATTTTTTCGAGCTTGTCGCTCGATTCGGGGATGACCACCTTCCAGTTCGCGGGTTCTGGGTGACGGATGTCAATCGCGATTACTCTCTGACGCGGCGCATCCCGGTCAGTCATGATCCAGAAGATCGGTCCGTCGTTGTCGATGAACTGATACCTGGCGTCAAAGTTGTCGAGCAGCTTTACGACTGGCGCATCTTTCTGCGTCAGGTCTTTGTAGTAGAGCCGATTCTTCGGGCTGGTGCCTTCCCAGACGCTGATGATGAGGTAGTGCCCGTCATCCGTGACTTGTCCGCCAAAGCCCATCTCTTTCGCATCCGGCCGGTCGTATACGAGCACGTCTTCCGACTGTGGCGTGCCGAGTCGGTGAAAATACAGCTTCTGAAAATAGTTGGCCGCGCGCAACATGGCGTCCGGCTTCGGTTCGTCGTAGCGGCTGTAGAAGAACCCCTTGTCGTCATGAGTGAAGGAGGCGCCCGAGAATTTCACCCACTTGATTACGTCCGGAAGGTCCTTGCCGGTATCAACGTCACGAACATGGAACTCCTGCCAGTCGGAACCCGAAGCGGATTCGCCATAAAGAAACAGCTTGCCGTCATTCGAAACCGCAGTCGTCGTCAGGGCGACGGTTCCGTCGGACGAAAGCGTGTTCGGATCGATGAGAAGTTTGGGCTTGCCCTGCAAGCTGTCGAGCCAATACACGGGATTCTGGTTCTGCAGGCCGGTGTTGTGCGTGTAGAAATAACGGCCGTTCTGCTGCTTGGGAACGCCATACCGCTCGTAATTCCAAAGCTGGGTGAGACGGTCTTGAATAGCTTTTCGCGCGGGGATCTGTTCGAGGTATCCGAACGTGAGCTTGTTCTCGGCCTCGATCCATGCCCGGCTGTCGGCCGCGTCGGGGTCCTCGAGCCAACGATACGGGTCTGCGACCTTGACACCGTGGTAATCGTCAACCTGTGCGACTTTTTTCGCGACTGGGTATTTCAGATTTTCCTGACCGGCGTAAACGCTGAGGGTGAGAACTCCAAGGGAGGCGAGCGCAAGAACACTGATGAGCATGAGTACGATTCGACGGAACATGGTTGGTCCTTGAGACGAAAGGACATGATAAACCGCACAGGCTTCCGCCGTCAGTTTCCGGGAGTAGCTGTGGCCGGACTCGGCTTCAGGGTAGAAGCCGGGCGGACGAGGATCGGCAAGCGCGGGAATGCGAATGTGCCGCCGGCATCGTCGATAACGTTGATCTGGCAGGTGTACCAGCCGGGCTTAAGCTTTGAGAGCGGAACGTCGAGCTGGAAGGCGGCCGCCTTGCGCTCCGGGGTGTTCAGTTCTTTCGCCTCGACCGCCGGTGTTTCATACGCCTTCACTTTTCCGCGGAAGAACTGAACGCTGCTGATGACACGGATGCCTTCGACCGACTTGCCATTCTCTTCGATTTTCGCCTTCGTGGGATCGTACACCTCGTAATACAAGTAGAGGTCCTGGTTGGTGCGGAACACATGCGCGACGTTGGGGATGAGCTCGACTCCGTCGCGTATGAGCGGATTCGGCGTTCTCTTTTTCGGCGCGGGCTCCTTCTGATTCGCAAGAACAACTGTACTCATGCGAAGCGGCGCCTTCTTGAGATCGGGCACGGTCAGGTCGGTCTCGAAGGATCCGAGCACGCCGTTCTGGTTCTCGCGAACCACCAGTTTGAGGTGATACGTGCCCGCTGCGAGCAGGAATCCTGTGTTGTACTGAACGTTTTGCCGATGCGGCGCCTGCATGCCAGCGAGCGGAACCTTTACCGTGTCGCGAATAGTGCCTACCGGAAACTTGGTCTTCTTTTCGCGAACGATACCCAGAACGTCGAGCGATGACTTGTCCTTCTCCGTCGCCGGCGTAAACGGAATCGCCGAGCCGGGCACCACGACGGACAGGGGCACAAAGTATTTGTCGTTCTGGGCTCGGAAAAGCTCGGTCGAGAGATAGACGGGAAGATCGGTATCCGGGAGATCGGATGCCATTTCGTCTTCCAGTTGCTGCTCGCGATCCTCTTTCGTGAAGTGCTGGAAGTCACGGGGGCCGTAGTATCCACTGCGGTACTCGAGCTTCACACCAGGCCGGTTCACCTTCACCGAAATGTGACGGTAGCGGCCATCCATGCGGGGATTGGAACTGCGATATCCGAGAACGTAGTAGAGGGCGGTATCATCCTGCACGCGCTGATAAGCCTTCGTGAAATCGTTGGTGTCGAAGAACGCGCGGCCGCCGGTGTCGGTGGCGAGCGTCGCCAGGGTTTCCTGCGTCTGGAAATTGGAGTCGAATTGCTGTTCGACCGCTCGGCCTGAGTAAGCCGCGGTCCCTCGAAGACTTGCTGAAGTAGCGCTTCCGCCAGCCGCGAACGCTTCCAAGCCTCGCGTATCGACGGTGTACAAAGAAACGTTCGAACGTACGGCGGCGTTGATGGCGGCGCGCAACTGCGCCTGGTTCTCGACGCCTGTCTTCTGAATGCCGCCACTGAAGTAAAGGATCGACTTCTTCTGGTCGATCCGCGACAACACCTGCGAGACCTGCGCAATCGCCTGCAAGCGCAGATCGGTGTTGAAGATGTTGTACTCGGAGTCGTCGGGTGAGAAGGCCGCGCCTGTATCTTCCTGAACGTCACTCGTGTTCGTCTGTTCCTGCCCGTTAGCGTCGAGCCCCTGCATTCCGCGGAGAACCGCAGCCAGTTGAGCCTTGTCGTTCGTAAAGTCCTGGTTCACTACGAGCGACGTATCCAGCGAGACGATTGCAACGAGATCCGCGGGGTGTCATTAGCTTGTCTACGAAGTTCTGAGCAGAGTTCATCGCGCGCTCAACCTCATCGGCTTCCATCGCACTGAAATCAAAAAAGAGCACAATGAAACGCCGGTCCCGGAAAACGTCTTTTGCAACATTCTTGGACGTGAGCAGACCCGCCGGAATCGGACCTTGCGATTCAGTCTGCGAAGGCCCGGTGTTCTCGGCGTAGTTATCGACATTCTCTGTGTCGAAACTGAGTATGTGCTGTGGCTTGCCATCCTCACGTACCGTGAAGTCTGATTGCTTGAGATCGCGAACGAGCTGGCCAGACTTATCTCGGGCGGTGATACTGACGAGGACGAGATCACTGGTGACATGGAACTTATAGAGACCCTCGTGCGTTCGCGTCGGCTCCTGCGGCGCTGACGATTGCTGCGCCGAGAGCGAGCTCAGGAGCATCGCGGCACTCAGCGCCGCCGTCGTCCACTGCTTCGCGAATTCCGTCAGTCTCGACATCTAGAAGCGGAACCTCGTAAAGATCTGCAGCTTTCTCATGCTGCCCACAGAAATTACCTGGCCGTAGGTCGGCGAGTTCACATTCGTATCAATCCCTGTGAAGTTCGCATGATTGAAGACGTTGTTGGCCTCGGCGCGTATCTCAAAGGCCATCATGTCGTGCAGCGGAATGTCTTTCGACAGCGCGAAGTTGAACAGGATTGTGCCCGGACCTTCGATGGTGTTGCGACCTGCTGTGCCGAACTGTCCCGCGGGCGGAACCGTGAATGCCGCGGTGTTGAACCACTGTGCGACCGATGGATTCGTAAGCGAAATCGGTGCGCCGTTGTAGTCTGCTCGCAGACTGCCGCTCGTGCCACGCGCCACATCGGTGAATGCGCCGACCACTCGAGCCGTGAAAGGATTTCCACTGGCAAGCGTGAAGCTCCCGCTCCATGTCCACGCGCCAAAAATCGTTTCCATCACGCCCGGATTCGCCATCCAGTGGCGGCCGGTTCCAAACGGAAGTTCGTACATGAAATCGCCTGTGAACTTCTGCCGCTGGTCAAAGCTGGAGAGGCCGCGCTCTGCCGCGAGATCCAGGTCATTCTGCGCGACGATCGTAGTTCCGCCTCCGATCGAGGACGCGTTATCGATCGATTTCGAGAACGTGTATCGTCCGCCGATCGAGACACCGTTCGTCATCCGCTTGCGCAGGCTTACGGTGCCCGCGTGCAGGATCGACGAACCCTCAGACGACTCCCAGAGGAAGGGTTGCACGTTCGGGATGAGCAAGCCCTCGGGACCGCGATTCGGCGCGCGGACCATATCGAGTCGCGTTCCTTTGCTGCCGCTGTACCCGACGTTGAGAATGACGTTGCGGAAGATTTCGCGCTGGACGTTCAGGTCCCATACCTGCACATACCCGAGCCGGTAATTCTTATCCACGCCATAGTTGTTGGTGAGCGTGCTGGAGTTCGGCGGAGGAAACCCGTTCTGCAGGCTGAGGTCTGTCGGTGAATTCGCGATGTTGGTCTGCGTAAACGAGAACGGCGGCTGATAGGCCAGGTTCGTCACCATCTGCCGGTACTGTCCGAGGTTGTAGTTGATTCCGTATCCGGCGCGTACGACGGTCTTCTCGCCGAACGGCCTCCACGCAATGCCCAGCCGAGGGGCAAAATTGTTGCGATCAGGATTGATCAGAGAGGCCGGATAGAATCCGCCATACTGAGCCGTCGTGTCAGGATAGACAGGCACGACCGCCGTGAACCCGGGAGCCGGGGCCAGATTGACGATCCGGTTGTGCGCTTCCCGGTAGAGGCCGAGGTATTCGTAACGCAGCCCAAGTTGCAGAGTCAGGTTTCCACGAGCACGCCAGTCGTCCATCGCGAAAAAATCGTACGAGTTTGCGGAAAGGTTGAATGTATGCGGGCTGTACTGGATCGTCGTCTGCTGCGCATAACCAAGCAGGAAATCGGCTAGATCGTACCCGGTGCCGGCGATGGGGTTGCCATTCGCGTCGCGTGCTGCCGCGGCATAACCGCTGAAGGTAAAAGTTCCGTTGGGATTGTTGTCCGAGCGGATGTTGGACATCAGTCGCCGGAAATCGCCCCCAAAGCGCAGGTTATGTTTTCCGTGCGACACGAAGAACATGTCCCCAAGCCGGAATGTGCGATCGTAACGGTATTGCGGTGTGATGTCGCGCAGGCTGCTGTAATCGGAGAAGGAGAGGCCGGGAACTCCGTAGTCGGCCGGATTGCTGGACACACCAGTGATGCCGAGATTTCCCGCTACATCGGTGAGTCCCGCGAAAATATTCGACACATTCACGCGCTGCACGTTGTAGCTGGCCGTGATTCGGTTGTTGAAGTGCCCGCGGCTCAGGCTGTACGCGACGTTCCCGTTGTACCCATCCGTCGAATTGGTGCCGTGCAGGGAAGGGAACGGTACCAGGTCATCGCTCTTGCTGCGCTGACAGTTGAAGCCGAACGCGATGTTGTTGCGGGCGTGCCGACCACGGCCAGGGCCACCCGCTCCACTGGGGCCTATGCGGAACGGTCCGCCGAACGTTGGCATCTCGCCGAAGTTGTGGATCAAGCGGAAGAAAACGGAGTCGCTGTTGCTCTGCGCGGAAGAAGAATAGCGGAAGTTCTGAGCTGGATTGCCGGTCTGGTTGGGCTCGGGAATGTACGCGAGCAACCCGGTCGCCGCGGGATTGATCATGCCGTTGATGTTGCTGCCCAGCGGAGCGCCTGTGAGCGGATCAAACAGTTGGACCGGCAGTCCTTTGTTCGGCCCTGACGTGTAGGTTGTGTCGCCGAAGTTGCCGGCGCGTTCTTCCTGCGTGGGGACATGGGAAAAGACGTCATACGGCGTCGTCGAACGCGTGCCCGTGTATCCGCCGAAGAACATCGTCTTCATCCCACCCTCGTAAACGTGCGGTATATTCAGCGGACCTCCGACGACCCCACCGAATCGACCCGAGCCATATTGCGGCTTATCCGCGGGAATTCCGCTTAGCGAGTAGGGCGCTGCATCGAGGGCGGAATTGCCCATGGAGTAATAAACCATTCCGTGCGGACGGTTGATATTGAATCCGCCGCGACCACCCCGCATGATTCCCGGGCCACCCATGATCATGATTGGTCCACCGAAACCACCCCCGGGTCCGCCCATCATGCCGCCCCGGCCCATTCCGTTTTGTGGGAGTTCCCCTCGGTCGCGCATCTCCTGAATGCGTTCGCGCAGTTCGTCCATGTTGTGCACGCCGAAATCCTGCGTGTTCCCCATCTGCCCTGAAACGGATACGGAATCATTGCCGGCATCCGCCGTGCTGGCGAGTGGATTCATGCCCGGCAACGGTGCTTCGCCCTCACTACCGTTCTGGCTGGCGCCGAGGTCGGCACTAAGTGAGAGAGTCTGTGCGTTGCGTCCCATCAACGCCCCGGCCAATTGCTGCGCCGCCGTGGCAGTTTCGTCGGTGTTCTCCTTTGGAACGCGAGAGAGCAGAACCATCTGGAGATCGACTTTCTGCTGTGGCGTTGTTGGGTTAATGATGACTTCCGAAGTAGCGGCTGCAAATGCGGTCAATTCCGCCCGCACGACATAGCGGCCTCGTCCCGGCACTTTGAGTACGTAGCGGCCGTCCGGATCGGTTGAGGTCGTGACCTTCTTGCCGGTGAGCGAATTCGCGGCGCTGATCGTGACCCCTGGAAGAGGCATCTTCCCAGAGACGACCGTTCCGTGGATTTCAAACTCCTGGGTTGCCGCTGGCGCGGGTGCAGCCGTCGAGGCCTGGACTTCGGCCGGCGGGGATGCCTGCGCAAAACCAGCTGCACAGGCGCACATCAGCAAAGCTGCGTGGCGAACGATGGAGCGAAGCGTCATGGGCAACTTACTGGGGCTGCTGCTCCCCGCCCTGGGGTGGTGGCGGATTCTGGCCTTGGCCCTCAGGTCCTCCACGACGCCTCATGCGCATTTCGCCCGGAGCGCCGACGTTCAACACCGCGGGAACGAAAACGCCGTCCTTCAGTTCACCTCGGCCGAACACACGGTCGCCAACTTTGATATCCGCGAGCGTGATGCTTTCGCGCTTCGCGTTACGGAACGATGTAGTCTCATCGACCTGGATGACCTGCGTCTGCCCATCGGGACGATTGATCGTCAGGCTGGTGCCATCGATTTTCGCGACCTCTCCCGCGATGACCTTCTTGCCCATTTCCTCGCGCATCATCATGCCCCGACCCATATTCTGGTTAGACATGATGCCCTGCGCCGTCCAGGTGTTCTCGCCGCTGGGTTCGCCGCGAACGAAAACCGTGTCGCCGACTTTGAAGTCGGAGAGCTTGGCTTCCTGTCGGTCACGGCGATAGCGCGTTTCGGGCGTGACCTTCACCGTGGCCTGCTTGCCGTCCATGGTCTTGATGGTGATGGTGTCGCCTTCAATGGCGGTGATCGTGCCGCCCGTGCCGCAGAATGGTCCGCGAACGACCTGGGTGTGGGTTGTGTCTTGCTGTTGCCAGGAATAGTGTTCGCGCGGAGCGGCGGGCTCGGACTGAGCCCACGCCATGGCAGCTGTGAACAGGAGAAGAACAGTAAGTTTGCGGGTCATCAAATCTCCTTGCAAGTTGCTCGATTCGCGTTTGCAACTTCTCGAGGGAGGAGCGGCAACTCGGATGGGAGCACTGGAAATAACCCGGGGCACTTCGTCCAGTTGCGCCCGCAAGCAGCGGCGGAACCTGGGCTACTACTTTCGTTCTCCTAACTTACACAACTATTACAAACCGTGAGCTTTAAGAAATATATCTTTACATCAAGAGGCACGGCGGGTGAAGACGTGCCGCACTGCTTGTTTGGGTAAGGATGGCAATGGTATTCGATCAGAATAGTCCTGAACGCAACCAGATAAACTGGATCACGACATCTTTCATGGTGGCTTTCCACGTCGGCGCGGTCATCGCGCTCTTCTTTTTCTCATGGAAAGCTGCCGCGCTCGCAGCATTCTTGTGGTGGGTTTCCGGAAGCCTCGGAATCGGCATGGGCTATCACCGCCTGCTGACGCATCGCGGATACACCACGCCGAAGTGGATGGAATATTTCCTGACGCTTTGCGGAACGCTGGCGCTGGAAGGCGGTCCCATATTCTGGGTGGCGACGCATCGCATCCACCATCAGCTTACCGACAAGCCCGGCGATCCGCACTCTCCACGCGACGGCAAGTGGTGGTCGCACATGGGCTGGATCCTGATGGGCAAGGCCATGCACCAGTCCACGACGGAACTGGCGCCATATGTCCCAGACCTTCGCAAAGACAAGTTTCACGTCTGGATCAGCAAGTGGCACTGGGTTCCATTGACCGTGCTCGGGATCGTGATATTGCTCACGATGGGTTGGCAGGCCGTGCTCTGGGGCATCTTCCTGCGAACGACCGTCGGGCTGCACGCCACTTGGCTTGTGAATTCGGCGACGCACCTGTGGGGCTCGCAGCGCTTCGAGACTGGCGACGACTCCACGAACAACATGTTGATCGCTGTGCTCACCTTCGGTGAAGGCTGGCACAACAATCACCACGCTCATCCGAGTTCGGCTCGCCACGGGCTGCGTTGGTGGGAGATCGACTTGAACTGGTACGGAATCCAGGCAATGAGGGTGCTCGGCCTGGCGAAGAACATCAAGCTGCCTCGCCCAGATAGCCGAATACAGCCCAAGCTTAAGGTTGCAGACGAAGGACTCGCACAAGCGTACGACTAGCGTTCAGGCCCCAAACACCTGAACTTTCTGCCATTTTCCAGCAGGCCGGAAGATCGGCTCTGCTCAGTGATTTAAGCCCATGGGAGTAAAATTTCCATGGGCTTTTCTATGCAAATTACCAGCCGGCGAAAAGCGATGGCGTTCGCAATCGTACTGGGCGCTTGCCTGGTCGCGACCGCCGTTGTCCTGAACATTTCGTGGATCATCCACTGGCGCGAAATTGTTCCGCTCGTGCTGGGAATCATCTTCTTCGCCATCCTGATTGCCGGCGTCGTCTGGAACACCATCTTTCTCGTCCGCGAAATCCGGCGCAACGAGCAACACGACAGCTTCATCAACGCGGTCACGCACGAGTTAAAGACACCGGTCGCTTCCATCCGCCTTTATCTCGAAACCTTGCAGAGCCGGAAGCTCGACGAAGTCCAGCGCAAGAAGTTCTACGACATCATGTTGGACGACACCGATCGCCTAATGTCCACGGTCGAGCAGGTTCTCCGAGCCAGCAAGGCCGGGCACAAGCGCGGCCAGGAGCATTGGCAGGAAATCGACCTGGCAGAACTGACAGCGGAGTGCGTCGAAGTTTCGCGCGTGCGTAACCACCTGAGCACCGATGAGATGAATATCGAGAATCATTTCGTCAGCCAGGAAGAATCGGTTGTACGTGGAGATCTTGACGATCTCCGGACGGCGATTACCAACCTGCTGGAGAACGCGGTCAAGTATTCGCCACAGCAAAAGCGAATTAAAGCTGTGCTCATAAGCGAAGGCGGTCAGTCGTTGGTGCGCGTTGCCGACCACGGTGTCGGCATTCCCCGCGGTGAGTTGAAGCGAATATTCAAACGTTTTTATCGTGTGCCATTGCGCACAATCGCGAAAGTGAAGGGGACGGGGCTTGGCCTGTTCATCGTGCGTGCGATCGCTGAGCGCCATGGCGGTGCCGCGTGGGCGGAGAGCGATGGTGAAGGCAAAGGAGCAACAGTGACAATTCGATTGCCGAGGGTGAAAGCTTGAGCCGCGTCTTCGTCGTTGAGGATGAAATGCACCTGGCGCAGGGATTGCAGTTCAACCTGGAGGCCGACGGGCACGAAGTCAAGGTATTTGAGACCGCGGAAGCCGCCTGGCAGATACTCTCGAACCAACCTCAAGCCGCGGACGTCATCGTGCTCGATGTCATGCTCCCCGGCAAAGATGGCTTTTGGCTCGCGAGTGAACTTCGCCGCAAGAAGAACTACGTTCCTGTCCTGATGCTTACCGCCCGCGGACGCCCTGAAGATGTGCTCAAGGGATTCGAATCCGGGACCGACGATTACCTCCCCAAGCCATTCGATCTTTCCATCCTGATGGCGCGCGTCAATGGCCTTCTGCGACGCACCGAATGGATGCGCCATTCTGTTCCGAACGGCGTACCCGAGGCCGCCAAGAACGGCGTGCCCGAGATCATCACATTCAACGGACGAAAGATCGATTTCGGAGCGCTCGAACTCACCGCGCGCAAGCAGAAGACGCACCTTACCCTGATGGAAGCCGAACTCCTGCGCTACCTGATCAAGAACGAAGGCCGCGCCGTCTCGCGCAAGCAGATTCTCGACGAAGTCTGGGGTCTGCGCGAAGACACCGACACCCGCGCAATCGACAACTTCATCGTCCGCCTCCGGCGGTATCTGGAAGACCAGCCCTCCAGCCCCAAGCACCTGCTTACCGTTCGGGGGGTGGGGTATCGCTTTGTTTCGGAACCGCAAAAGAACTGATCCCCAATTGAGTTGGCCTGCGCGTGAGGCCTTAGAGCTACCACGAAAACGGTTTTCGACTCGGCGCATGTCCTTTGCAGGTGACGGTGGAGCGATTCCTTTCGCCGGTAACGCCCTGCCATTTACCTAAATCCATAGTTCTAACCAGCCTCGGAGGCTCAGCTTTTGAGTTATTACACTTTCGTGCCAAACCGTCGGATGCTTGCTAGCATGTTCGCCATCGGGAGAAGGTTGTGGAAGACCTTAAGCAGCAACTGCAATCATTAAAGATTGATCGTAATCCGCCGCCCTCGAACCGTTGGAAATGGCTCATCTGGTTAGTTGTCCTGATGCTGCTCGGGGCGGGAGTCCGCTTTGGACTCCAGTATCGGGACGCCCACACGGGCACCGAGGTGGAGGTGGTTCGTCCGTCGATTCAGACCGTGAACGGACCGCAACCGGCCGCTCCCGTCCTTGCCGCCTCCGGATACGTTGTTGCTCGGCGCAAGGCGGTCGTCTCGGCGAAGATCCAAGGCCGCCTGGCGGAACTCCGTGTCGAAGAAGGCAGTCGCGTCAGCGAAGGCGAGGTGATCGCGCGTCTTGAAAGTGAAGACTACAGCGCCAACATAGAACGCTCCAAGGCCGCTATTCTCCACGCGGAGGCCGATCTTGGCGAGGCGCAGCGCCAGGCCGGAATCGCCGAAAAGCTGGCGCATGAAAAGGTCCTCTCCACCGACCAGCGTGACGCGGCCGAAAGTCGGGTACGGTTGGCGCAAGCCGCGCTGGCGCAGGCAAAAGCCGATCTCGCCTATAACCGGTCTCTGTACGACTTCACTCTGATACGCGCGCCCTTCTCCGGCGTGGTTGTAAAGAAGATGGCGGAGGTCGGCGAGAGCGTCGCCCCCATTCCTCCCGGTGTGAATATCTCAACCTCTTCAGGCGCCATCGTCGCGATGGCAGATATGAACTCCCTCGAAGTCGAGGTTGATGTCAACGAAGCGAATGTCTCGAAACTGAAGCCGCACCAACCGGCCGAAATCGTGGTCCAGGCCTTCGGCGATCGCCGCTTCCGGGGTGAGTTGCGCCAGATCATTCCGACGGCTGACCGGACCAAGGCCACCGTCACTGTGAAGGTTGCGTTCCTCGATCGTGACAAGGACCTCAAGCCGGAGATGAGCGCAAATGTCACTTTCCTTGAGAAGACCAGGCCTGTTGCGAAAGACGACAAGCCGCAACCGGTGATGTATTTGCCCAAAGAGTCCGTCGCAACCCGGGACGGAAACCCAATCGTATTTGAGATCTCGAACGGAACCGTGCAGGAGAAACCAGTGACGCTTGGCGGAGAACGCGGCGGAAACGTCGTCATCAAGGGCGGGCTCACCGGTTCGGAACTGCTCGTGAGCAAGCCGCCGGATTCACTGAAGAGCGGCGACCGCGTTCACCTGAAAGGATGAGAATTCATGCCTGACACCGGGGCACAAACCAGGGCAGTTGCAGTCGACGTGCGCGATTTGCGCAAGGTCTACACGCGCGACAGCATTCGTCTGACCGTGCTCGACGGGCTCAACCTGCAGGTGCAACAGGGCGAATTCGTGGCTCTTATGGGGCCCTCCGGGTCGGGCAAGACGACGCTGCTGAACCTGATCGCCGGCATCGACCGGCCGACCTCGGGCAATCTCCACATCGCCGGCACGGAACTGTCGCGCCTCTCCGAGGGAGAACTCGCGAGGTGGCGGACCCGCACCGTGGGATTTATCTTCCAGTTCTACAACCTCATTCCGGTTCTCAATGCCCTTGAGAACATCGAACTGCCGCTCCTGCTGACACACCTTTCGCGTAAGCAGCGCCGCGAACGCGCCATGCTCGCGCTCAAGGTGGTGGGGTTGGAGCACCGAGCCAAACATTATCCGCGGCAATTGTCCGGCGGTGAGGAGCAGCGCGTCGCCATTGCGCGCGCCGTCGTCACCGATCCGCAGATCGTCGTCGCCGACGAGCCTACCGGCGATCTCGACGCCAAGAGCGCGGAGGAAATTCTTGCGCTAATGGAGGTCCTGAATCGCGAGTTCCAGAAGACAATTCTGATGGTCACGCACGACCCGCGCGCGGCCGCAAGGGCACACGTTCAGCATCATCTCGAGAAGGGCGTGCTGACGAACTGATATGCGTTTCCTACCGTTTGTCCTCAAGCATCTGCGGCGCAACTGGGTGCGCACCACTAGCACGATACTGGCACTGGCCCTGTGCATTTTCCTGCTCTGCACGCTGGAGTCGGTTCTCGCTGCTGTGAGTTGGAGTTTGAAGAGCGCAAGCGCCGCTCGGTTGGTTACGCGTCACCAGGTTAGCCTCGCCTTTGAATTGCCACTGAAATACGAACAGGAGATCGCAACCATTCCCGGCGTGAAATCGGTTGCACGCGAATCCTGGTTCATGGGCGTTTACAAAGGCGATTTCAAGTATTTCTTCCCCAATCTAGCCGTCGAGGCCGAACCCTTCCTGGCGATGTATCCCGAGTTCCAGCTTCCGGCAGACCAGAAACAGGCTTTCCTCGAAGACATGCGCGGCTGTATCGTCGGCCGCAAGACCGCCGAGCGCTGGGGATGGAAGGTCGGCGACACCTTCCAGATGGAAAGCGCTATTCCGCCCTACCGCATCGGCCATCCCTTCGAATTTGTCATTCGCGGCATCTACGACGCGGATCTTCAGAAAAACCCGGGTACCGATCTGACAATGATGTACTTCCATCACAAATACCTGTACGAATCCACCGGCCGCCGGGTGCAGACCGGAATTTACGTCGTGCAGGTCGATGATCCCAGCAAGGCGGGAGAGATCAGCAAGAAGATCGACGCGATGTTCGAGAACAGCGCCGTGCAGACGCGGACGGAAACCGAGGCTGCATTCCGCGCCGGGTTCGTCGCGATGGCAGGGAACCTGGCCCTGCTGTTGCGCGGTATCGGGCTCGCCGTGACCTTCACAATTCTACTGGTCACGGCCAACACAATGAGCATGTCGGTTCGCGAGCGTCGCAACGAAATCGCCGTGCTCAAGACGCTGGGCTTCTCGGGCGGGCTGGTAATGGCGTTGATACTTGCCGAAGCGTTGGCAATGGCAATCATCGGCGGTGCCCTTGGCGTCTTTCTGAGCCGCGGTGCAATCACTGCGCTTCCCGGAATTCCATTCATCGGCGACGTGGTGCGTGGCTTCCCCGATTTCGGCCTTCAGCCGCGCATCGTCGTCCTGGGACTCTCGGGAGCCGTACTGCTCGGACTTCTGGCGGGATTCGTTCCGGCGTTACTAGCGTACCGGGCGCGAATCACAGACATGTTGAGGCAACTGTAATGGCACTGCCCATCACGTACACCTTGCGAAACATCCGCGAGCGCTGGAAGACCACGCTGCTCGCCATTGGCGGTATCGCCCTGGTCGTCGCTGTCTTCGTGAGCCTCGCGGCAATGGCTTCGGGGTTCCGCATCGCGCTAGCGGCGACGGGTTCGGATGACAATGGAATCGTGGTGCAGCGCGGCTCAGCATCGGAACTGACCTCGTGGATGAACCGCAGCAATGCGAACACCATCATAATGGATTCGCGCGTCGCGCGAGGCCCTGACGGCCAGCCGCTCGCGGCGTGCGATATCGTCGTCATCACCGGCAAACCTCGTCGCAGCGACGGCGAGATGACGAATATCACCGTCCGTGGTGTACAACAGGTCGCATTCCAGGTCCGAAGGGGTATCCAGATCGTGGAGGGCCGGAATTTCCAGCCCGGTCTCAACGAGATTATTGTCGGGAAGAAAGCGGCTGACCGCATTCGCGGATTCGACCTCGGCTCTAACGTCTGGATGCAGAAGCGTAACTGGAAGATCGTCGGGATATTCACCGCCGGAGACAGTTCATTCGAAAGCGAAATCTGGGGCGACTTCAACGTCATGAACACAGCTTTCGACCGTAACGGCGGCTGCGAATCCCTGACCGTTCGCTTGACGAACAAAGATGTGCTGTCGCAGTTCGACAAGGACCTGCGCGCCAACCCCCAGATGCAGGTGCAGATGGACAGCGAGCGGAAGTATTACGCGGATCAGGCTGGTCCAGTCGCAACAGCGCTGTTGGCCTTGGCGGGATTCGTGGCCATCGTTATGGGTATTGGCGCGGTTTTCGGCGCCATGAACACCATGTACGGCATCGTGGCCGCGCGCACCCGCGAAGTCGGAACTCTGCGTGCACTCGGATTCTCCCGGCTGAGCATCCTCTTCTCGTTTTTGATCGAATCTGTGATGATCGCCATCCTCGGCGGCGTGCTCGGCTGCCTGCTGGCGATCCCGATGAACGGCTTCACCGGTGCGACCGGAAACACGGCCGCCTTCGCCGAGTTGTCATTCGCGTTTAGAGTGACGCCGACAATCCTGGTCGCAGGTGTGGTGTTCTCAGCCGTGATGGGTCTGGTTGGCGGCTTGCTGCCGGCACTTCGAGCCGCACGCCTACCGATTACTATCGCCTTGCGCGAAGCTTAGATGGCTCGAAGAACGAGAGAAAGACGCCAGCGCGAATTGCTGGCGTCTCATGACTCGCCCATCAACTTCTGGATCCCTATCTGACCTCAAATGTTCCCGCGCACCCCCGTGAGGTCCACAGGCGGCCATTATCAATCCCAAAGGTCTGATTCCAGATGCAGTCACGACGCCCGTTCTCCTCAACCAGACGGACGCTATTGATCCGCCCCGGAGTTCTGCACCAGTCACGATCGCGGTCGTAGTCTGACGCGCAGGTAACCGTAGTTATGGGATCGTTGCTGTGCCACCGACGATCATCTCGGGCGCCGCCCCGATAGTCATAATCCCGTCCTCGGTCGCGATCCCAATTCCCCTGCCCGCCGCTAACTCGCACTGACGAAATTCGCGTATTCCAATTCTTGCTCGGCACATTGGGAAGCGGGAACTGGCGAAGGTCATTGATGTCGCTGGAGGTTGTGCCATTCGCGCCCCCAAAATCGGAATCATTGAAATATGTCACTTGTGCGCGGCCGAAAACGCGTATCGACCGGATCCTGTCACCAAACCCCGGTGGTAACCTGGCGGCTTCTTGTCCCGCATTCATGCAGAAGGACTCGCCGCGGAAATTGTAATCAACATAGAAACACGCGCCGGAATTCGGGCGGGTATTTCCAAACTGTGCCCATGCCGCTGAACTTGCGAGCACTCCGAGCAGTGCAGCGGCAACGAAGCGAGCCAGGCTCTTCATTGTCTATCCTCCGATAGGATTTTGCAGAATTGTACTCTCGACCGTGTTGAACTGGCGCAATCGGCGGTCGGTGTACCTCGGTGAGTACTCACGGTGCATTCGTGGCTTCGAGGATAGGTCTGGTCTAGATTCCACCGCCGAAATTGTGAAGGGCGTCGGACTCTGTCAACTGATTCTGTCGATATTGCTCCCGTTCTTCGTCCTCGGTAGCGAGCGCCCGAACCGCCGAAATTTCTCTTCGCACCGCTTCCGACTCAGCCGCCATGATTCCAAGCTTGTCGCAAATTTCGTTCACGCGTTCCGCCAGCGCAACGATCACGTTTGACAGCGGGTCCTGGATATCACGGGGATCGGTGATGAGAACGCGCTGGCCGTCGCGATAAACCACGTGCGCCGGAACGCCAACCACCGTGGAATTCGGCGGGACGTCCCTCAGCACCACCGATCCAGCGCCGACCCGCGAGTTCTCGCCGATGGTGATGTTGCCAAGGATGTTGGCATTGTTGCCGACGAAGACTCCATCGAGAAGCGTGGGATGTCGTTTGCCCTTCTCTTTGCCGGTTCCGCCGAGCGTCACGCCCTGGTAAAGCGTAACGTCGTTCCCGACAATCGCTGTCTCGCCGATCACCACTCCCATCCCATGATCGATGAATAACCGCCGTCCAATGCGCGCTCCCGGATGAATTTCAATGCCGGTAAAAAATCGCGCAATCTGCGATCCCCAACGCGCAAGAAGCCGGAGGTTGTGCGTCCATAACCAGTGGTTGAACCGATGCACCCAGAGGGCGTGGATTCCCGGGTAGCATAGGAGTACCGCAAACACGGACGTAGCTGCCGGGTCGCGCTCGAATACCGAGCCTATGTCTTCGCGCATTGACTCGAAAAATCCCATATCTCCTGCATTATCAGATGGTCAGCCCGGCCCCAAGGCTCAGAAAATAGGCATTCTTAGATCATCCACGGCGCATGACCAGCAAGTGACATGTACCTTTGTGTGATGTCAGGGCACCCGCTTCAGGGTACTCTGGGTTTCGGAACTCTGGTGGATTAGCCTATATCGTGCGAACCAAAGTATCCAGAGGTTGCGGAAGAGACGGTTTGTGAACGTGGCGTGAAGTTGTGGTTGCACGGACGTGAAAAGCCCGTGAAATGCGCGTCACGAATGAGAACCAGGCCAAGAGTTCGTTTTACACTCAGCCCAGTTCCGCCAACTCACGCCGTCGGAGACCGGAATGACCACAGCGGCACCCTCAGGCCCCATCACATCACAGTCTCTGGCCTTACCAGTCGTTACACCCAGGAATCCCCGAGAACTGGCAGCCTGCCCGCAGTACAGTGTTCTGCTCGCCGCTAGCGACGAGGAGCGCTCGGCGATCTATCGCCTGCGCTTTCGAGTCTTCAACCTCGAACTGAACGAGGGGCTGGACGCGTCATTCGCCACCGGCGAAGACAAGGACGAGTTCGACTCGGTTTGCGACCACTTGTACGTGCAGCATCGGATCACCGGCGAAGTGGTCGGAACCTATCGTGTGCAGTCCGGCCTTACAGCGGCGGCGAACCTTGGCTATTACAGCGAGCGTGAGTTTGTGCTGACGCCATTCGAGTCGAGGCGAGCCGAAATAGTGGAACTTGGCCGGGCGTGCATTCAGCGCAATCACCGCAGCTTCGAAGTTCTGAATCTGCTGTGGCGCGGACTGGTCATCTATGCCAAAACCCTCGATGCGCGCTACCTGCTCGGCTGCTCATCTCTGACGTCGCAGGATCCCGGCGAAGGTTGGTCTGTGCACCAGCAGCTGACGATGTTCCAGTCTGACCCGGAACTCCAGACTGTGCCGACACCAGAATTTTCGATGCCGTTAGGGTCCCCAAAGCCAGGTGCGAAAGTGCCGCGGTTGTTGCGGGCCTATCTCGCTGTTGGGTCTCAGATTTGCGGTACGCCTGGTCTGGACCGCGAGTTCAAGACGATCGATTTCCTTACCGTGCTCGATTTCGAGAAGATGTCGGCGGCGGCAAAAACGCGCTTCCTGCGTTAGTGTATAGGCCATGAGGAAGCGTCTGCGGCGCGGCTCCATGTTCGCGCACGCAATTCATAAATCATTTCGCGAATTTAACCGGGGAATCAGGACCGCGAAGCAGCCACCCGGTTTGCCGGAACGTGCCGAGTGGTTGACTGAGTCCTGCCGGGGAGTTCTCGCCAGCCTCGGTGTAACGGTCTCCACAGAGGGCTCAATGCCGGCCCGCGGACTCATTGTCTCGAACCATCTCAGTTATCTCGACATTCTTTGCTACGCCTCGATTGCCCCCTGCCTTTTCGTCGCCAAATCCGAGGTGCGTAGCTGGCCAGTCTTCGGACGTCTTGCGACGAACGGCGGCACGATCTATGTTGATCGAAAGAGCCGGACGGATGCGGTGCGAGCAGCGAAGGCCATCGAGGATGCACTGCGCAGCTGCATGCGTGTCGTACTATTTCCGGAAGGGACCAGTTCCGGCGGCGACACCGTTCTTCCATTCCATGCGCCGCTGCTGGAAAGCGCCATCAGCGCCCGCTCTCCAAGCACGCCAGCCGCTATCGCCTACGCGATCGACGGCGGCGATCCAAAACGGGATGTCTGTTATTGGGGAGAGATGACCTTTGCGACGCACTTCCTGGGCTTGCTGGGGAAAGGCAACGTTCACGCTCAAATCGTCTTCGGAACATCACGCGACGGCTTGAAGGACCGCAAGACAGCGGCAAAGCTGCTGCATACCGATGTCGCGGCGCTGCACCGGCAGCTACAAGGCGCGAAAGACAAGCACTGCGTTCAAACCTCCGAACGCAAATGAGTTCGAGAGCGCATACTCCACCGCCAACTTGCGTGCAATGTTGGGAACGTAGTCCAGGTCGCATTCGGGATCTCGCTCATCGTAATTTGCGGTGGGTGGGATCACCCCGTTCTTGATTGCAAGGACAGTGGCGACCGCCTCTATGGCGCCTGCCGCCCCAAGCGCATGTCCGTGCATGGACTTCGTGGAGCTGACCGCCAACTTGTCCGCGCGGTTTCCCAACGCTTTGCGAATTGCGTGGGTTTCCACGGAATCGTTGGCAGGCGTGGCCGTACCATGAGCATTGATATAGCCAATCGCATCCGCCGGTATTCCCGCATCTTCGATGGTTCGTAGTATGGCGGCGGCTGCTCCATCTGCCGAGGGAGCCATGATGTGCCCCGCGTCCGACGACATGCCGACCCCGGCGACCCCCGCATAAACCTTCGCGCCACGCGCTTGGGCGTGTTCGAAGTCTTCCAGCACGAGCATCGCGCCACCTTCACCGAGAATCATGCCTGAACGATTCTTTGAAAATGGCCTGCAAGTATCCGGTGAAACTACCCGGACCGATTCCCATCCTTTCAACAGACCGTAGCTGAACGGGCATTCGCTGCCACCTGTGATTGCCACGTCGGCCTGGCCATTACGAATCATCCAGAGGGCGTTCCCGATGGCGTGGTTGGAAGAAGAGCATGCGGTCGAAATGTTGAGGACAGGGCCGGTGATGCCAAACTCCATCGAAATCTGGCTCGCCCCGGCATTCGCCATGGTCCGAGCAATAGTAAAGGGATGAACACGGTCGCGAGAATTTCGGTAAATTTCAACGAACTGTTCGTCTTGCGTGCTTTGCCCGCCTAGCGACGAACCTGTGACGATCGCAGTCCGCCTCTTCGTTTCGGCGTCAAATTCGATTCCGGAGTCCCGGATGGCCTCTCGTGCCGCCACGAGCGCGAACTGGGCAAAGCGATCGAGCAGCGCGAGCTTCGAGGGATCGAAGTGATTAGCAGGATCAAAATTCTTGACCTCGGCCCCGTTGCCAAACTTCATGCGGGAGCAGTCGACCTGGCGTATCGGCGCGATCCCCGAAACACCGTGCGAGAGGTTGTCCCAAAACTCGCGCACGTTGTTGCCCAGCGCCGAAACGACACCAAGACCGGTAATGGCTACGCGTCGCATCGAAACACGCCTCAATCAGAAGAAGTCGTGATTATAACGAGAGTGGAAAGCCCCCAACGAATTGCCTCCGGGGACCTAGCCCAACGACGTGCTTCCCGATACCATTTGTGACCACCAGCTTCGCCGTGGAGGTAGTCATGCGTAAAGTGCGATATTCCGTTGCCGCGAGCCTGGATGGCTACATCGCCGCTTCCAATGGCTCGGTGGATTGGCTGAATCGATTCCGGGAAGATGTTCCGGGCGAGGACTTCGGAATGACAGCGTTCTTCAAAACCGTCGACACGGTGCTGATGGGGCGCAAGACCTACGAGATCGCGCTCAAGATGGGCATGGAAAAGAGCGGAATGCCGGGACTGGCAAACTATGTCTTCTCAAGAACCTTGCCGGCCGGCCAGCGAGATGGAGTCACCTTCGTAGCAGACGGCGTGGGGGACTTGCTCGCGGGATTGAAGAAGAAACCAGGCAAGGATATCTGGCTCTGCGGGGGCGGAGAACTTGCGAGAGAAGCGTTGCGAGAAGGTGCCCTGGATGAGATCAGAGTGGCAGTGATCCCGATCCTGATCGGCAGCGGCATACAAACGTTTGCAACAGGATTTCCGGAGACGAAGCTTCGACTACTTGAGTGTAAGCAATACAAAGGCGGGGTAACGGAACTGGTCTACGCTGCGGGCAACAAGGAACGGTAGTGTGCGAACAAAGCCGGGTAAAAAGGCTGCGAAACGTTCGCACTGACTGTTCCCGCTTCTTGAAGCGAGCTTACGCGCCGAAGATCTTGCCGAAGAATCTTCCAATCTTACGGAAGAACCCGCGTGATTTTGGCTTCTGCGGGACTGTGTCACTAACCGCCTGGAGTTTGGCTCCTCTTTTCGGCGGTAGAACGGTGGGTGCCAGTTTCGCGACCAGAGAATCGTCGGTGCCCAACTTCGCGAGCGTGTACATCATTTCGTCGTTGGGTTCGTCACCGCGGTAAACGAATGGTGCGTCCACCTGGACGTGGGTCTCAGGTGGCAACTCAACTGCTGCCGGCGGTGAGGGAGGTTCTTGCTTCGCCACTTCTACCGGAGGCATTTCCGGTTTGATCACCGGTGGCTCGTCACAACCGCAAAGAGTGCCATCCGGCGGTGTCACGTCGCGTACCGACCCGCCGTGGAAATCGAGCGAGCTGCCGGCGGGAGCCTGGTAGACGCCGTCGCCGAGCATCTCACTGATAATGATGGCGGCACTGCTGTTCTTCCCGCGCAGTCGGAGTTCGCCGCGATCGTTAGCGCACATCGCAAGATCGAAATGCCCTGGGCCAATGAACTGAACCCGGTAGTCGGGTGTTTGTACCGCATCTGCTTCCGACGAAAGATCGAAATGGAATTCAATCTGGCCCTTGCTCAGGCTGTAGAGGAGACTCCGTCCGCTTAGCGATGATGATACCGTGACGATCGTCTTTGGGCAGATGCGCACGGTTCCACCGCGCGCAAGCCTCAGAAGGGCGGGTCGGTCGCCAGCAGCGACCTGCGATCCGCTCATGACTTGGGCGCCACCGGCGGCGAGAGTTACCGAACCATGCACGGAGGCATCGGAGGCGAAGACCTCGCCGACAGGTCCCTGGGCATTTGCCAGCGTGGTGAACGCGAACACGCAAACAGCGATGGTGAGCAGGACCCGCCGCATGGGAAGGGTCTATTGAACCACAAAAATAGACGGAAGGCACGGGCACGTGGGTGGACGAATCGCCTTCCGAAGCCAGGCGGGGAACTACTCCGGGGGCGAACCTTCAACCCGTGTGATGAAATTTGGGACTACGCGTTGTGCTCGCTGAGGAACTCGTACTTTTCGATCTGCGCAGCTACAGCCGTGCGGCCCTCGTAAGCGGTGCTTTCCACGCGAACCACGCGGCCTCGACAACGTACGCGAATCGAATCGGTCATCGTGATCTCAGGCGGGAGCGTAAGCGTGAACTCGATGAACGATCCCTTTTCAACGATCGCAGTTTCAAGGAAGAAGCAGACACCGCGAGCGCTGACATCACGCGTCATCGCCGCCGCTTCGACGCCGCCGATGGGCGACTTAACGGTGACGGGCAACTTGAGCGGAAAGCGGCGCGTGGCCCTCTGTTCCTGCCCCGGGACCATGAATTCCTCCAAGAACCTGGTAAGTGAGAGAAGAATGCGGCCTCATACTCAACAATGTCAACGAATTAGTGGAGGTTTCGCGGTAGGGGTTCCCAAATGTGGAGTAACGCGAAAAAGTGGTTACCGATAGGGGTTACCGGCCTCGAAGAAAGTTACCGATCAACTGTTTGCCATCGACAGTCAGGACGCTCTCAGGGTGGAACTGGACGCCCTCCACCAGGAACTTGCGGTGGCGAAGGCCCATGATGACGGTGCGCCCATCGCGGTCAACTGTGCGGGCGCTGATCTCGAGGTCTTCCGGGAGAGATTCTTCCGAAATGATGAGCGAGTGATAACGAGTTGCGGTCATTGGGGAAGCAATGCCGCGGAAGATCGTCCGGCCGTCGTGCTCGATCTCGCTGGTCTTGCCATGCATAAGATTTGCAGCGCGAACGACTTCACCGCCGAACGCCGCACCAATCGCCTGGTGTCCAAGACATACGCCCAAGATTGGAGTCTTCGCAGCAAAGTGACGAATGATCGGAATGCTCTGTCCGGCTTCCTGCGGAGTGCAAGGCCCGGGGGAAATCAGGATGCGGTCGGGATGAAGCTCTTCGATCTGTTCGGGAGAGATTTGGTCATTTCGACGCACCTCGACTTCGGCGCCCAACTCGCCCAGATACTGAACGAGGTTGTAGGTGAACGAATCGTAGTTATCGAGTACGAAGACGCGCATTACTTCCTTCTTCCGGCCAATTCCGCCGCCCGAACCAGTGCTCCGGCCTTGTTCATGGATTCTTCGAACTCCTTGCGCGGTACGGAGTCGGCGACTATCCCGGCGCCCGCTTGCACGTAGGCTTTCCCGCGATTCAACACCATGGTGCGGATGGCAATGCAGGAGTCGAGATTGCCTGCGAAGTCGGCGTACAGGATCGACCCGCCGTAGACGCCGCGCCGCACCGGTTCAAGCTCATCGATGATCTCCATCGCCCGAACTTTCGGTGCCCCAGTAAGAGTTCCTGCCGGGAAGCATGAGGCGAAAGCGTCGAGCGCATCGAGATCGTTGCGCAACTCGCCTTCAATGGAAGATACGAGATGCATGACGTGCGAGTAGCGCTCAACCCGCATGAGATCCGTCACGCGGACGGAACCGTAGCGGCTGACGCGTCCGACGTCGTTGCGCCCGAGATCGACCAGCATCACGTGTTCGGCACGCTCCTTTTCATCATTCCGCAATTCCTGCTCTAGGCGAAGGTCTTCTTCCGGCGATTCGGCGCGCCAACGCGTCCCAGCAATTGGCGCGTACTCGATCCTTCTGCCGGTTACGCGCACCAGCATCTCCGGCGACGAACCAAGGATGTGAAAGTCAGGGCCGAGGCGCAGGTAATACATGTATGGCGAAGGGTTGACCATGCGCAGTGTGCGATAAATCTCGAACGGCTCGGCCTTGGGACGGAAATCCAGGCGCTGCGATAGCACGACTTGGAAGATATCGCCGGCCGCAATGTACTCTTTCGATTGCTCCACCGCTTTTTCGAAAGCAGCCTGCTTCGTTCGCGAGTTCGGACGGATCGGCGCGGAACTTGCGCGATCTTCCAGTGCGATTCGTTGCGTCCGCAACCCGCTGATCAGTTGCTTCTGCAGCCGATCGAGTTCGCGGGTGGCCCGTGCGTATGCCTTCTTAGGAGTAGTGCCGCGCACATCGGCCGAGACGACGAGATGAATCTGGTGCCGCACGTGATCGAAGGCGAGCACGCGATTGAAGAACATCAGTACGCAGTCGGGAACTTTGACGCCCTGCTTCGCATTGTCAGGAAGCCGCTCGAATTGGCGGACGACATCGTAAGCCATGTACCCGACAGCGCCGCTGAGGAAGGGTGGAAGTCCGGGAATGTGCGCCGGTTTGTACTCGCCCAGGAGTTCACGCACGATGGGCAATATCTGTCCACGGCGGATTTCTTTCTTGCGCCCACGCTGAAGCGTAATTTCGTCGCCGGTGGCGGTCATCACCATGTACGGCCGTGCGCCAAGGAAGGTGTAACGGCCAACATGTTCGCCGCGCTCGACGGACTCGAGGAGGAACGATTGGGTCTCGTGCCCGGCGATGGCGAGGAATGCCGAGACCGGCGTGAGAAGGTCGGCGTGCAACGTGCGCACCACGGGTATAAGCGTGTGGGTCTTGGCGAGCTCGGCGAACTGGGAATACTCGGATGTCATAGCGGGGCGGCTTCGAGGATTTACCAGCGGGTCTTCATGAAGAATGGTTCGGAAGGTTCATTATAAATTGAGGTGGCATCGGAAACTTTAACTTTTCAGTAAAACAGCCGTATCCACGCACGTTTCACGGGAACCCTTCTAACCAATGGCGCACTGAGGTGGTCTCGTGTAAAACCCTTATGATTAGCGGGTTGGGCGAGGGATGTCGTATACTTTGCCAACCTCTAGCTCTTATTCTGGCGGGTAACGCATGCATGTGAAGTTCTGGGGTGTCCGCGGTTCGACGCCCACCCCACAGCTCGAGAACATGCGGTACGGTGGCAATACCTCGTGTGTCGAGGTGCGTGTCAACGGGCACATCTACGTGTTCGATTGCGGCACGGGGTTCCGGAACCTTGGCAAGCAATTAACCCAAGAGTTCGCCGGCAAGCCGCTCTATGCCCATATCTTCATCTCGCATTTCCACTGGGACCACATCCAGGGCATCCCGTTCTTCTCTCCTCTTTACGATTCGCCCGAAAACTACTTCTTCTTCCATTCGTCCAGTCGGACGCGCGGCCTGCAGCGCGCACTGGAAGAGCAGATGGCCGACCCGTATTTCCCGGTAGATATGACGGAGATGGCGGGGCACCGCCACTTTTATGACATTGAAGAGGATCGCATCGCCTTCGACGATTGCGTGATCCAATCGCGCTGGTTGAATCACCCGCAGGGCTGCCTCGGGTTCCGCCTGGAGACGGATGAGGGCGTACTGGTTTACGCCACCGACAATGAGCCGGGCCACCCGGTCTTTGACAAGAGCGTTCGCAAACTCGCGGAAGGCGCCGACCTTCTCATTTATGACGCGCAGTACTTGCCCGACCAGTACGAAGCCAAGAAGCGCGGCTGGGGACACAGTCACTGGCGCGAAGCGGTAAACATAGTGATGGAGAGTGGGGCGAAAGAACTGGTGTTATTTCATCATGATCCCGACCATGATGACGCCTGTATCGATTCGATTGTGAAGGCTGCGCGCGATCACTACCCAAAGGTTCGCGCCGCCAGCGAAGGCATGGAAATCCAGCTTTAGTGGCAGATTTCGCGGGTCACGAACGCAACAGATTGCCATAATGGTCCGCAAAGTGCCGTTGAGTAACGTGAACTGGTTGTCATGCATCCATACAATTTAGAAGGAGCTCTGAAAACGAAAGCCCTGCACATAATTCGCCTCGGCGCCATCTTCGCGGCCTTGATAGTCTGCGGAGGGTCAACGAACGCTTCCGCCCAGGATACGGTTCCGACCGTCGACGGCGCCGCGGGCCCATGCACCGTCGAATTCACGGCAACCGGCCCAAACGGTGCGCCTGTCAGCAATGCGCGGATCCGTGTGCATGTCAGTTACGGTTTTCTCGGCGGGCGTCAATTGGACCTGCAAGTCGCGACAGATTCCCACGGCAGGGCCCGCTTCATCGGATTACCGGAGAGTGTTGACGGAGGACTCTTCTTTGAGGCAACTACCGACACTCTGAGAGGCGTCGCGACGGACGATCCCAACACGGAGTGCCATGCTAAGCATGGCATCTATATGGCAAAGAAAAATCCTAATCAGAATGCTACTGATTGACTCGCGATCCCCTTGGTACTCCCGTACCTTCCCTAAAATCCTTCTACCTTAGCGTTCGGTTTGAACGTGCGTTCCTTCCCGATCTTCACTTGCAATCCAGTCGTCAGGAGAAATGTGTTTCCGGGAGTGGCGAGAGGTGGGTTGGTAATGAAAATCTCGCTGAGGGTCGTATGCCAGCCCAGCCATTTGTTTAACGCTATGGTCGTGGATGAGTCGAGCGAAGCCCGGTATTCGCCCCGATCCGTAAGATTCGGGTAGAAGGTGAACGTTTCCGCGAATTGGGTCTTCTTTGGCTTGAAGGCAAGTTCCTGTCCGAAAAGGAGTTCCCCGGCAGTGCGCTGCGGCTGTCCGGAAAATGACTCCTGCAGGAACGACCCACCCGAGAACACATCGAAGCGTACGTGCGGCGAATTCGTAACCTGGTAACCAAGACCTGAGCCCATAACGCGACGTAGATCCAGCAGTTGCAACTCATCCGTTTCGAAATCAGCGAAACCAAAACTGAATAACCGGAGGCTGATGTTCCGAGCATAGCGGGCGCCCGCACGAACGGCGGTAGTTTCCAGTTGCTGGTTATTGGCAGCGGTGGTCTGAGAATAGATTGACGTCGCGTTCACGGTGATTCTATCGGTCGGGGTTGCCCGAGCTGCATTCATACCGACATTCACGTTGGTGCTGCTGGCGTTGCTGCTCGCTTCGCTCACGCCCAGGTCAAAAGCGGTGTTCCAGAGCTGCAGGATGTCTGCATGCTCCAGGTGCTCCTCTTCGCGCTCCGTGGCCTCCGACCGAATGGATCGAATCGCGGTCTTTTCGATGAACTGATCGTCGCAATCAGGGCCAGTAAGGTGAACCCCATTGTCCTCGACCGTTATCCGGGCGCACTGATATGAGTGATCCTTGAGGACAATATAGAGGGGACTCTCTGCCTCAATGGAGGCGATAGCGCTCCAGGGAGCTTTCACATCTCCGAGCAACGCAGTCTTGATGTCAAAATTACCGTCTTGCCATGCAATTACTGTTCCAGAAAGGGAATCGCCATTCCTGAGCAGAATCCGGTCACCAAAACTACGTGATGAAAAAGAAAGAAATACCAGGACGAAGCACAACCAACGCAACATCAGGGACTCCGGCGTAAGATATATATTCATTCTTAAAGCCTGGGGCGTTTACACGCAAGGTGGGGTAAGCTAAAGGGACATTTGTTGTAAATGAAAAAATTGAATGGAACGACAAAATGCGCAACCGTCCCAAGTGTCGCGGCATCTATGTCCCGGGATCAGAGAAGTAGTCTATCCTTGAAGTAGCGGCTAACCACAGAACCACTCTCACTGACAGGAGACTCGCCGATGAGAGAGCATCGTGGGCCCCGATTTAGCAGATACGGAAGAATTCCCATCTTGGCGAGTGTCGTAATCTTCTTTCTCGTCGCGTCTTCTAATAGTCTCTCGCAAGCGCCCAAGCCGTCGCCACCGCAGAATGCCGTGCTGGCTCTGAGTCCCGCACCGAATGCGCATTATGTGGGCGCCGATACTTGCAAGACCTGCCACGAGGATATCTATACCAAGCACTTCGAAGGCACCCCGCATTATGCCCTGATCAAGAATGGAAAGCATGGCTGCGAGGATTGCCACGGTCCTGGCTCGGCGCACGTGGAGGGCGGCGGCGACGTCTCGAAAATCATCAGTTTCAAGCGGCTCAGCACCCAGGATGCAAGCAAGATCTGCCTGACGTGCCATGAAGGCGCAATGGAGCAGTCGAATTTCCTGCGCTCTGTCCATTTCACGAATGGTGTGGGGTGCATCACGTGCCACTCGCCGCACCAGGCGAAGATCGAGCGAAGCTTGCTGAAGCAACAGCAGCCCGACCTGTGTTTCGGATGCCACACGCAGCAGATCGCCGAGTTCAGTCGGCCATTTCGCCACCGCATCAAAGCGGGCCTGCTCGAATGCAGTGATTGTCATAACCCGCACGGAAGCGTTATTCCGAAACAGTTGCGAACCAGTTCAACCGGGGACCAGGTTTGCGTCAAGTGTCATACCGACGTTCGCGGCCCGTTTGTCTATGAGCACCTGCCGGTGAAGACGGAAGGATGCACGAGCTGCCACATGCCGCACGGATCAACGAATCCGCGAATGTTGCGCGTGGCGCAGGTCAATATGCTGTGCCTCCAGTGCCACACGCTCGCCATGAGCAACGTTCCCTCGCAGCCTCCAATCGGCCCAGCGCACAACCAAACGATGAAATATCAGGCGTGCACCATGTGCCACGCGTTCATTCATGGGTCCAACTTCAGTGAAGTGTTCTTCAAGCCCTGAGTTATACAGGGTTACTGTTGGAGGCGATGCATGCGTTGGAAGTTTTTATCGTGCGGAATTCTAGCGATCTCCCTCTCGGCTGCGGCAGTTGCGCAGTCCCAGAGTTCGGCCTCCGGTGACGATGCTGGTCAATTCGGCGGGTACCAGGTGCAGCAGAGCATCGAACTGGGCTACCGCTTCACCGATGTGACTGGCAGCAGCCAAATGTATAACACCTTCCTGAACGAGCATCAGGGTCCCCGAATCCTCGACCAAAGCTTGACTATGATCTCGCCGGAGCACACTGGTGCGTTGTTCGACGATCTATCGGTCAGTAGCTTTGGCTGGGGCGGCGATCCGGAGAACGTGGCGCGAGCTCGCATGTCGAAGTACGGGAAGTACGATTTCACCGCTCTGTTCCGACGCGACAAGAACTACTTCGATTACAATCTCTTCGCGAATCCGCTGAACACGCCCACCGCAACACCCAGCATCCCGGTCGATTTTTCGCCGCACTCGATGTTCACGACCCGCAGGATGTATGACTTCGGACTGACGATCCTGCCGCAATCGAAGTTCCGTATCCGGCTTGGATTTTCGCGCAATCGCGCCGAGGGGCCAACGTATTCGACCTTCCACGAGGGAACCGATGTCCTTCTGAACCAGCCTTGGAATTTCACGAGCAACGAGTATCGGATCGGCTTTGACTATCGCGGCTTGCGCGCAACGACGATCAGTTACGACCAGTTCGTCATGACCGACAAGAACGACACTGACTACTCGCTCGCGTCATTCACGACGTATCTATTGCCGAACGGAACACCGGTCGAGCTCGGACTGCCGTGGAACCCCTTGGCGGGCTCCCCCTGCAGCACCCCATTCATCGGCACGACCGTCAATCCTTCCTGCAACGGATACTTCGCCTACACCCGCACACAACGCGTACGCACGACAACTCCCACGGAGCGCGTAAACGTCATCTCAAATTACTTCCGACGCCTCAACATTGTGGCAAGTGCAAGCTACAGCTCCGGAAATAGCGATTCGCCTTACAACGAATTCTTCGACGGTCTGGTGACTCGAACCAGCGAACGACAGTTCACGTTCAGTGGTCCAGCCTCCATACGGCGTATATCCACGATGGCCGAGTTGAGCGCCACCTATAAGCTTACCGACTCCCTCAATCTGAATGATACTTTCCGGCTCTACAATTTCCGAATTCCAGGACAGTGGAATTCGACCTCGACCGCTACCGCAGCCATTCCTCCGGCGACACTGTTGAGCGGTCTCGGTCCGACGACCGTCACCAGCGACTTCATCCTGAACTTCATGGGGATGAAGTCCTATTACAACCAGATACAGTTCGACTATGCGCCGTCGAAACACATAGGCGGTCATATCGGATACAGGTTCTACCACCGGCACCTCTTCAAGTCCGAACCCGAAACTGTGGATCCCGAAGCACCTTTTGAAGGATTTGAGGGCGACTCGATAGACGTGAATGACAGTACTGGCCTCATTGGCGTGTGGTTCCGTCCGACGGAAAAATTACGGGCGAACGCCGATGTGGAGCTCACTACCGCGGACAACTTCTATACGCGAATCAGCCCGCGACAGCAGCAGAATTATCGCGTGCGTGTAACCTACAAGGCCGCGCGGACGGCCACCCTGACGGGATCGGTGAACTTCTGGGAATCGCGGAACGGGGAGGCAGACACGGAATATAAGCAACATTACCGCAATGCTGGTTTTGAAGTGATGTTGCTGCCAAGCGCGAAGTTTAACCTCGACCTCTCCTACAACTATACGGACTCGCTGCAGAGCGCCTACATCTGTTACAACGGGACGTATCTCGCGCCGGGAACAGTTGCGCTGGGATGCCCGACCTACGACCCGACCGCCGTTTCTGACAACCCCAATCCAAACTGGATCTACTCGAAGTACGCGGACAACACGCATTACTTCAACGCCAGCGTAATTACGAACCCAATGAAGCGGGTCAGGCTTAGCCTCGGCTATGGACTGGTTAAAACGAACGATGGTGGAACGACGATCCTGAATCCGCTGCAACCGCTGGGAACGCTGGCATTCACTTATCACCAGCCAAACGGCTCGGTCAGCTATGATGTCACCAAGAACGTAAGTCTGAATGCCTACTGGCATTACGATCAATACAATGAGAACTCATTCGTAGGACCGACTTTGCCAAGGTATTTCCACGATAACCGCACGTTCTTGTCCGCGAGGTATGCATTCTAGACTGACTGAGGCCGCACACATTGAGCGAAGAAACGAATAACTCCGGGCGAGAGCCAAGTCTTATCCGGAACGCCATCACAATCGTTGGAATCTGTATTGCGTCGCTGGCTGCCATCAACATCGTCTTCCTGGTGTTCGTAGACTACTTCCATCCGAGCCCTTACGTCGGGATATTCGCTTACATGATTTGGCCGGCCATCATGATCAGCGGACTGGTGCTGATTCCGGTCGGAATGGCATTGGAGCGCCGCCGGCGCCACCGATTGCGCCCAGGCGAGGTTTCGGCCTACCCGCAATTAGACCTGAACTCGCCTGCGGTACGGCGATCCGTCGTCACGTTCTTCGTCTTTGCAATCGTCTTCGTCGCCTTGAGCGCTGCCGGCAGCTATCGCGCATATCAATATTCGGATTCGGTGCGATTCTGCGGATTGACCTGTCACACGGTGATGAAACCGGAGTACACCACGTACCTACAGTCTCCTCACGCGCGCGTCGCCTGCGTTGAGTGCCATGTCGGTCCCGGCGCGGGCTGGTACGTCCGATCGAAACTCTCCGGTGCCTACCAGGTCTATGCCGCCGCATTCGATAAGTATCCGCGACCGATACCGACGCCAGTAGCAAACCTTCGTCCAGCTCAGCAAACCTGCGAACAGTGTCATTGGCCGCGCCGCTTTTACGGCGCGCAACTCAAGGTTTTCACGCATTTTGGCTATGACGAGAAGAACACGCCGCGTCAGATCCAGATGCTGATTAACATCGGGGGAGCGGAACCGAGCGCCGGTATGCCCTCGGGTATTCACTGGCACATGAACATCGGCAACAAGGTGACGTACATTGCCAAGGACCCGCAGCAACAGGTGATCCCCTGGGTGCAGATCGAAGACCGCCAGGGGCACATTACTATCTACCAATCAAAGACTTCGCCCTTAACTCCGCAGCAGGTGAAGAACGGGACGAAGCACCTTGTGGATTGCATCTCTTGCCACACCCGGCCGTCGCACATCTTTACCCCGCCGGATCAATCGATCGACAGCTCGCTTCTGGCACATCGACTCGATCCCTCGATGCCTTATATCAAGCAGCAGGCAGTCGCCGCGCTGACCGCAACCTACAAGAGCGATCAGCAGGCGGACGCCGGCATCGCAAAATCGCTGACGGACTTCTATTCACAGAAGTATTCATCCCAGTATTCCGCATCGTCGCCGGTGCTGCAGCAGGCTATTAGTGAAGTTGAACGTGTGTACAACACCACGATCTTCCCTTACATGAAGGTCGATTGGCGCACGCACCCGAACAATATCGGGCATTACTACTTCCCTGGATGCTTCCGGTGCCACGATGGGGATCACGTCAGCGCAGACGGCAAGGTGATTCCGAAGGATTGCAATACTTGCCACTCCGTACTGGCACAGTCAGAAACGCAATTGCCAGTTACGGCTACCGCGCCATCTCAGCCATTTAAGCACCCTGTTGATATCGGCGATCTGTCGCAAGTGACGTGCAGCGATTGCCACACAGGCGCCGGTATGGACTGACGGAAGATGTTCTCGGGCCGTGCCTGCGTCTGTTCTTGGTATTCCGGTACAGGCGCTCGCGCCTTAGCCGACGATCTTGTTTTCGACAGCCTCAATTGCTGACTCGGTGGCCTTACGCCCGGCTCGCGCACCCATCTCTCCAGCCTTCTCGCGTGTGTTTTCGAACGCCTCGCGCACCTTCCGTATCGGTAGTCTGGATATCTCACGGCTTTGCTGCTTGAGCCAACGGCGCGTTTCCACCCCGGACGCTGGTGCGAAAACTGTTCCAAGCGCAACCCCAATCCCTAATCCAAGCAGGAACTTCATTGGTGATCCCCCTACTTTCGTTTTTGTTCGACTCTGGAGATTTCAGACAGTTGGATGCGATCGCTGTGAGCGGTGCTTACTCCTGCTGTTTGGCTGCTTGCGCCATTTCCTCTCCCCCGGAGTCCCACCATCACAAGGCCCGCCACGACAAGGCACGTAGCGACTAGCTTCGTCACCAATTGTCCGCCGCGAAAGTTCTCCCTCAGCCAGTTGGGTCGCATTTTGGTGAGCATGTAAGCGCCGATGAAAATCACCGCGTATCGCACTCCCGAGATTGCGTCGACAATCGCGGGATGTGCCAGGCTAATCGCGTAGAAAATCAGGAAAGATCCCACACCCGAAAGGAACCGGTTTACGAAGTACCAGAAGCGGTTCTTTGGCTTATCTTGGCTGGACTCGGAAAATATCTGTTCGCGCCACGACCGGCGGATGAGGAGCGCAAGAGCAGCGGCGAAAGTTCCGACCGTGAACCATACATATCCGCTGACGAAGTTCGTTCGGTCGTAAACTACCTTCTCCAGCACATTGACCAATCCAAGGAGTCCGGAAGCGAGCAGCACTGGCGGAAGTAGCCTTTTCATTGGAAGTTTCTCTGAGAAGAACATGACGAATCCGCCGAATGTCATCAGGGCGAATCCGATGAGTTCGCCCGAGGCCATCACCCGCGACAGCATCACATACGAGATTCCGGCCGTAGCAACCGGCGAGAACCCGCCCATGATTGCCAAAGACTCGGAGGCTTCGCCTCGTTTGAGCGCGGCATAATAAAAAAAGACGCCTATGAGGTGAACCACTCCCGCTCCAAACCCGATCCCGATCACCGCCCACGAAGGTGAGTTATACCCGAACGGAACTAACAGGACGCCGAAGACGCTAATCGCTCCCAGCCAGAAGACATAGCTGAACAGGTTCTTGGTTCCGGGGTTCTTGAGCAGCACCTTATCCCAGATGAGCGATATGCCGATCAGTCCGTGCGCGATGATCGCGATAAAGATGCCGTTCTTTATGAAGTCGAACAAGAGTTTCTTTAGATGGCCAGCAGTGCAACTCCGATGGCTACCAGGCTTGCTCCAGCCCAGCGATGCCACTCGACGTCTTCATGCAGAAGGTACTTAGCCAGGGCAGTCTCCAGGATGTAGCTGCTGGCGGTAATAGGAACTGCGAAACTCATAGCGCTGGTCGAGAGCAATGCCATCAGTGCAAAGAACGACACTGCCATCGCCGGGATGCCCGCCATAATGTAGAAGTTGTTCAGCAGGCTCCGGGCCACCCGCAGCAAGCCGCGGAAACTCCAGTCGGTGATCTCTCCCTGGCGCTTCATCCCGGCGCTATTCATCAAGTCGCCAATTGTGCCCGGTATCACCACCAGTGCCACGAGCAGGGGAATCATTCTTTTTCGTTCTCCTTAAGCGTTTCCGGAGGCGTGAGTGCGACCAGCGCGACTCCCAACGCGATCAGCGAAATCCCAACCCAGTGCAGATAAGTGACCTTCTCTTTCAAATACACGGCCCCGGTGATGGCGCTAAGAACATACGAAAGAGCAGTTACAGGAAGGACATAGCTCAGGTCAGCCCAACTGAGCAGGGCCAGTCGTGAGACCAGCCAGCCAACCATGAAGATGACACCCGCCAACACCCATGGATTCGCGAACGCTCTTATGTACGGTACGGGCGACCAACTCTCGATGACGCCCACATTTCGCAAGCCGCGCGTCAGCGCGTAACTTCCGATCACATTCGCGGCGATCACTACCACGCTGGCAATGCCGGTTTTCCAGACAATTCCGGCGTCAACTTCCAGCTTCCTGGTTTCCTGCAGGGATAAATGGTGCGGTGTCGCCGGCTTGCGCTTGGAATTTTCGTCAGAACGGATTTCCGCCACGCTCGCCCTCGTCGTGCTGGATCTCGGTGCTCCCGTCGAAGTTTACGGGATACTGAGATCGTTTTCCATTCACGCGGACGAGACGCCAGCAATTCTCCGCAAGCAGTCGTCAGTCGATCTTGTCCACCGGGTGCAGGTCGCGCGCCCGGCCATTCCCGTTGGAGTTCTTGAAGATAGCGGTCAACGCCGCCACGGTGGTCGCGACTCCGCCCAGCACCGCTACGGCTTCCAACTTCGATTTCCGCAATGCCGCCGTATGCTCCCGAATCAATTCGGCTTCAGGGAGCACTCCTCCGGGGCCGCCCGGACCATGCCGTAGCCCCAGGTCGAGCACTTCCGCGATGTGCAACGCATGCCGCTCCGTCATCTGCGTCACCTGCTCGCGGCAACTGAACCCATCTGCAATGATCACTTCGTTCAGTCCAGATTTCTCCACGGCGGGAACCAGTGCATGCTCAGCAATCTTTTTCGAAACCTCGTAGTGACCCTCTTCGTAGCCGAACGATCCAGCCAATCCGCAGCAGCCATCGGCGAGCGTCCGGAGTCCCATTCCCATCTGGTTGAGCAGTTTCTCCTCGTGCTCCATGTCCTTGATGATGGCCTTGTGGTGACAATGTCCATGCATTACCGCATTGAGACGCAACTGTGGTGGGCGGTACTGAGCCTTCGAGATCAGGAACTCGCTCAGCAGGAAAGTGTTCTCCATGATCATGTGCGTTTCTTTGCGTTCCGGGAACATCCCGTTGATTTCGTCGCGCAACACCGACCAGCAGCTCGGTTCGAGTACCACGATCGGTATTCCCTGGCTGACATAGGGCATCAGCACGCGGAAAATCCTTTCGAGATACTCCTTCGCCATGTCCAGGAAGCCGTAGTCGTACAGCGGTCTTCCACAGCAGACGTGCTGCATTGGTACCAGGACCTCGTACCCGGCGTCTTCGAGAACGTGCACGGCTGCACGTGCTGTGCGAGGCAGCAGGAAGTTGTTGAATGTGTCAGGGAAGAGAACGACGCGTTTGTTCCCGTGAGTTTTGGGCGAGGAATGCTTCCGGAACCACGCCTTGAAAGTCTCCGGTGCAAACTCGGGAATCGAACGCTGCTGTGCCATTCCCGCCGCCGACTTCATCAGTTCGCGAACCCCAGGCGTCGTCGCAGCCAGGTTTACCAGGCCCGGCCAGATTGAAGCGAGCTGCGCCCATTTATCGATCCAGCCGAAAGCATATGCATACCGCGGGCGAACGCGGCCTTCCCAATAGTGCGAGAGGAACTCAGCCTTATACGTGGCCATGTCCACGTTTACGGGACAGTCGCCCTTGCAGCCTTTGCACGAGAGACACAGGTCGAGCGCTTCCTTGACGTTGTCATCGCGCCAGCCTTTGTTAATGAGATCTCCCTGCAGCATTTCCCAAAGCAGGTGCGCCCGCCCGCGAGTCGTGTGCCGCTCCTCGTGTGTTGCCATGTAACTCGGACACATCGTCTGGTTGTTCGGAACATCGGACTCGTGCCGGCGACACTTGCCCACTCCGACGCAACGCAGCGTCGCATGTGCGAAGCTGCCGTCGTCTTCGGGATACTTGAAGTGCGTCTTCGGTTCCCACGGGTTGTAATTCGCGCCGAGGCGGAGGTTCGAATCGATCGGATAGGGATCCACCACCTTGCCGGGATTCATCTTCCAATCCGGATCCCAGATAGTCTTGAACTCTCTAAAGGCGTTGATGATCTCCTTCCCGAACATAATGGGAAGCAGTTCGGCGCGCGCCTGCCCATCGCCGTGCTCTCCAGAGAGCGACCCGCCATAACCCGTGACAAGTTCCGCCGCCTGCGTCAAAAACGATCGCCAGTTCTTGATCCCTGCCTTGCTCGTCAGGTCGAACGTAATGCGGCAATGGATGCAGCCTTGGCCAAAATGTCCATACAGCGCGGCCTTGTAGCCATGCTTCTGCATGAGCTTGCAGAAATCCCGAAGGTAATCGCCCACCTGGTCAGGCGGGATAGCAGCATCTTCCCAGCCAGGCCAGGACGCGGGCTGTCCCGGAACGAATGCAGTTGCACCCAATCCGGACTCGCGAACCTCCCAGACGGCCTTCTCCTCCTTGGGATCGTCATAGAGCTTCATCGACGGCGGATTTCGTTTGTGCTTCAATTTGTCCATCAACGCGTGTGCCCGCGAATCGGCTTCTTCTCGGGTCTCGCCCGGGAACTGGACAACGAGAAAGCCCTTACCCGGCGGCAGCTTGTTCAGGTACTTCGTGTGCATGCCCTTCTTTTTCATATTGTCGATCAGCATTTGATCGATGCCCTCAAGTCCCATGGGCTTGAACTCGAGAACCTCGGGAATGTGATCGCCGGCCTGATACACGTCCGGATACCCGAGAACGACAAGAGTTTGAAACGGCGGATTATGAATCAGTTCGAGTTCAGCTTCGAGAATCGTCACGAGGGTTGACTCGGAGCCGACAAGGGCACGCGCGAGATTGATCTTTCCTTCGGCATTAGGGATGAGTTGGTCAAGGTTGTAGCCGGAAATTCGGCGGGGAATTGGCGGATATTTGTCGCGTATTTGTTTCTCGTAACGCATCCGCAGCCGCTTCAGCGCGGCAAGAATCTCACCGACCCTGCCGCCGCGCTCTATATCGCGATCCATCTCCTGCTCGGTCATCCACCCCACTTTCATCCGAGTTCCGTCATAGAGCAGAACCTCCATCGATTCCACGTTGTTCGAGACTGCGCCATTCATTTGCGCGTGAACACCGCAAGAGTTATTGCCGAGCATTCCACCGAGCGTGCAGTGATCGTGAGTGGCTGGATCAGGACCGAACGTCAGCCCGTAAGCGTTTGCAGCCTTTCGCAGCTTGTCCAGCACGCAGCCGGGATGGACGCGCGCAATTCGCCGGACCGGATCGATCTCTAGAATCTCGTTCGCGTACTTGCTCCAGTCCATAACGATCGCCGTATTGCAGCACTGGCCGGCGAGGCTGGTTCCGCCGCCTCTCGAGAGAATAGGTGCACCGAATTCTCGCGCGACACGAACCGTCTGGACGACGTCTTCCACCGTCTTCGGCACAACAACGCCGATCGGTACCTGACGATAGTTCGAAGCGTCGACCGCATAGAGCCCCAGGCTGGCACGATCGAAACGGACTTCGCCTTCGACGCTCTTTTCGAGTTCATGTTGCAATCCCTTAGTGTCAACTTTGGTGGCGCGAGGAGCATGATGGCGCTTCTCAAGGTTGGGCGAAAGAATACGAAGTGTACTCATGGCGGGGCTCTCCTGGGCAGGTAAGGCCGATGCTGCCGGGAGGCAGCATCGGCGGGATGCAATTAAACGAGCTCGCGGGCACGATCCATAAACGCTTCCTGCATGATCTTCCGCGCCTTCGGTTCTCCCCGGGCGAGCGACTCTGCAAACTTGATCGCCTGGCTGGCCTTGATCGACGGTGGCAGAGGAGCCGTGAGCGGATCCACAACTGCTTCCAGTAGTGCCGGGCCCGGACTCTCCAGCAGATGGTCTAACGCGTCAGCGATGTCGGCAGGGTTATCCACCCGGAGGCTGCTCGCGCCGCATGCCGCCGCGAACATCTTGAAGTCCATCGGCTGCAGCTTGACTCCGAATTCAGGATTGCCCTCCATCACCATCTGCTCCCACTTGATCTGCCCGAGGTAGTCGTTCTTGATTACAACCACCTTAACGGGAAGGTTGTACTTCACCGCCGTAAGCATCTCGAACCCGAGCATGCTGAATCCGCCATCGCCCACGAACGCGATCACCTGTCGGTCGGGATACGCTATTTGGGCAGCAATTGCATATGGCAGCCCGGGAGCCATCGTGGCGAGATTGCCCGACAGGCTATGCATCTGTCCGCGTTTAACGGGGATCTGCCGCGCCCACCATGTCGCAATCGTTCCGCTGTCGCAGCACACAATCGCATCATTTCGGAGCCGCTTGCCAAGGTGCCATGCGACAACCTGCGGCTTCATCGGCATGTGGTCCGATGTTCCGAGGTTCTCCATGTACTGCCACCACTCGCGCATGCCGTCTTGTGCTTTCTTCAGGAAGCTGCGGTCCTTCTTTCGCTTCAACATAGGCATCAGGCGGCGCAACGTCTCGCGACTATCGCCAACCAAACCGACGTCAGCCGGATAACGCAGCGAGATACGTGCGGGATTCAACTCGATCTGTACCGACTTCGCCTGCCCAGGCTTGGGCAAAAATTCTATATAGGGAAATGCCGTTCCGATCATGAACAGCAGATCGCAGTTCTTGACGGCTTCCTCAGAGGGCTTGGTTCCGAGCAGACCGATCCCACCGGTTGTATACGGACTGTCATCGGGAACGGCTGCCTTTCCGAGCAGGGCTTTGACAATCGGCGCCCCGAGAATCTCCGCTGTTTGCTCCAATTCGTCGGTTGCATGGAGCGCGCCTCGCCCAGCAAGGATGCAAACTCTCTTTGCATTGTTCAGCAACTCCGCCGCTTGATGCAGGCTGCCTTCAGGTGGCACTGGCAGAGAGCAGGCGTGCACCGTGGAAACGTGGTTCTTGACATTGCGCTCGGAACTCTGTGACTTCCAGTGGACCTCCGTATCCTGCAGGTCCTTCGGAAACGCGATGTGCGCGACGCCTCGGAATGCCGTGGCTGTGCGGCAGGCGATCTCAGTGATGTTTTTCACGTGCGTTGGGCCCATGACGCGCTCGTTGTAAATGGCGACGTCCATGTACAACTTATCCATTTCCACGTCCTGCTGCCCGTGTGTACCGATCAAATCGTGGAAAGCCATTCCAGTAATCGCAAGCACCGGCTGGCCGTCCATTTTTGCATCGTATAGTCCATTCAGCAGGTGAATGCCCCCCGGGCCAGAGGTGGCGATGCAACAGCCAAGCTTTCCGGTGAACTTCGCGTAGCCGGTTGCCATGAATGCCGCAGCTTCTTCGTGTCTCACCTGGACAAAATGAATCTTGTCGGCATGAGTTCGAAGCGATTCAAAGACTCCGTTGATTCCGTCTCCGGGAAGGCCAAAGATGTATTCGACACCCCAGTCGATGAGTGTTTCTACCAACACGTCTGCTGCTGTCATTTCGTAACCTCATCTTTTAGGATGTCCCGCATTTTCGATTGGGTGGCTGTCTGCTCTTTGGTTAACTGTGAAAATGCAGGAGATAAACACTGGTCGGCTGCGGCTCACGCTTGCAGTGACTCAGGCGACCTTCTTCGTTTCTTGATCACTTCGATGATCAACTCAACGTCAGCGGCGGGGGAGAAGCGCATTTTGACTGCGGCACGAGAGTCTTTGCGAACACCCGGTCGGCGGAGCAGAAACTCTGCCGGAGCTGAAATGGAAATCGTGCAGCGCTGAACTTAGTGACTCACGAATCGAGTGAATGCTCGCGGGCCAGCAGCTTGCTTCCTCTAGCTCTTCTTCTTTCGCCCCGGCTTCGCAGGTGTGAGCGCATCAATCTGCCCGGTTACGCTTGCCATGACTTTCTGGAAAGCCTCCTGCGCCGTCATCTCTTTCTTGCCTCGATTCCCGCGATACTTGTGCTCGTTGTTGCACGTGCGGCACAACACCTTCGCGGGTTGATCATCGACCAACGCCACGACCGAATGATCGGTCGTTCTCTTGCACCGCGAGCAGTAATCGTCAACATAATCGCCGAGCCGCATAAGAACCTCCAATCGGCGGAGAATAGCACAATACCTGCCCCGGTTCTGTCCTTGCGAACACAGCCGCAGCCCGCGAGCCGAAGACCCGCAGTGCTTTCGTCTGCTTCGGCGACCGCAAAGCGAATGCTAGAATTCACCTGTGAGTCCCCGAAAACGTGGCAAGTTCATCACCTTTGAAGGTCTCGATGGGTGCGGCAAAAGCACCCAGATGGAGCGTCTCGTAAAAGTGCTCCAGCAGCAGGAAGGCCTCGAGGTGATGACGACGCGCGAGCCCGGGGGGACTGCCATTGGTGACCGCATTCGCTCCGTCGTCCTCGATTCGCGCACCCGCGGACTTGCCCCGCTCGCCGAACTGGCCCTGATGTTCGCCTCACGCGCCCAACAGATTCAGGAAAACATTGTCCCTGCGCTCGACCGCGGCGTCTGGGTCCTCTGCGACCGCTTTACCGATTCCTCGGAAGCCTACCAGGGCGCCGGACGCGGTCTCGGCAGCGAATCCGTGCTCACTCTCCACCGCGTCCTCTGCGGCAATCTTCAACCTGATCTGACGATTCTTATGGATTCCGACGTCTCCGCCAGCGTCAATCGTGCGCGCCGCCGCAACCAGCAGCAGAAGGGAAGTGTCTCGCAGGGCGACGAGAATCGCTTCGAGACCGAGAGTCGCGCATTCTTCACCCGAGTCCACGAGAAGTACCTCGAGATCGCCGCTCGCGAACCCAACCGGGTCGCCATCATCGACGCCCGACCCGCTGCCGACATCACCCACACCCGCATCGTCCAGGCCGTCCGCCAACGCCTCCTCGAACCCGTCCTTGACTAGACCTCGGATTGGCCCCCCCGACGGCGGCGGTTCGAGAGCCGGGGCCTCGCCAGCCCCGATGATCTTTACCATGATGCTCTATACTTTGAATGATTCTGCCTCAGCGGCCTTGAGGCTTCGCTTTGAATGTGGTCGGGTGGAGAAGCCTCTAGGACTGCATTGAGAATCACCCAAAAGCAAACGGGGCTTTAGCCCCTGAGGTCCATTTGCCCTTTTCCGATTTCCACGGCAACGCCGACATCGTCCTTCGCCTCCGCGAAATGCTCGCCCACGACCGCTTCCCGCATGCGGTGATCCTCACCGGCACGCGAGGCTCGGGCAAATACACTCTCGCGCAAATGGTTGCAAAGGCGATGAACTGCCTCGACCGCCCCGAACCGGGCGGATTATTCAGCGCCGCGGTTCCAGCCGACGACCTGCCTGATTTCTGCGGAAGGTGCTCCAATTGCGTTCGCATCGCTCAGGCCGACGATCTCGAATCTCGTTGCGCCGAAGCCGTAGAGGTCCGCGACAGCCTTCGAGAAACTGACAAGAAAGAAACCAGAATCCTCGTCCAGACCTTCCCCGACGTGCTCATCATTCCGCCCGATCCGCCGCAGATGATGATCAAGGTCGACCAGGTCCGGCACCTGATTCATTCCATCTATTTCCGGCCAAGCGAAGGACGCCACAAGGTCTACATCTTCACCGACTCGGCGTTCATGAAAGAGGCGGCTAACGCCTTATTGAAAGTCTTGGAAGAGCCGCCGGAATTTGCGACGATCTTCCTCCTCGCCGAAAATGCCTCCTCGCTGCTCCCTACCATCCGCTCGCGCTGCGTGACCCTGCATCTCGCGCCATTGCCTCTGGCCGAAATCGAAAACGACCTTTCACAACGCCCCGATTGGAACGCGAAGCAGCGCCAACTGGTAGCCCGGCTCAGCGGCGGCGCCATAGGGCGCGCCCGCAGCTTCGACCTGAACGTCTATCTCGCCGCACGCAACGATGCCCTCACTATGCTCAAGACCGCCATCGACGCCAACGACCACTCGGCGCTGTTCAAGGCCACCGAAGCCTATCGCGCCGGAGCCGAGGGTAAACAAAAGATCGATGCTCTGATAGCCGCTCTTTATGGCCTGCTGGAAGACCTGCTTTTCCTTCGCTCGAACACGCCGGATATGCTCCGTAACGTGGACATCGAACCGGAGCTGCGGAAGTTGGCGCAATCCGCCAGTTTCGACTGGATCACCACCGCCACCGACCGCATCTCCGATGTTCAATCCGGAATGCGCCGCAACTTGCTGCGCTCCCTCTCCCTGGACTCCCTAACCCTCTCACTAGAGGGCTGATTCGCGCACCCCTCGCCAGAAGCGTCTTTCCGAGTGCCATTTCCGAATGAAGATTTGTTATCGGTCCTTCGTCATTTTTGCCCAATTTTCCCATTGTCCAATTTCCTCATGTCTTTAGTAACTCTCCCTCATTGTCACCGCACATCTCCTGTGATACGGTTTAACCAAAGTTCACGCCTTCAAACTCCTGGAAAGCCAAAGCTGTGCGCCGGAGAGCGGCGCTGGTTGTGGTGCTTGGGTTTTCTTCCTGGTTGTTGACAGGGCGAGCGTTTCATTTCCAGGTGGAGAGCAGTCACCATGAAGAATGGAATGGATTCAACCGCAGTTGGGCGGGCACCCGAGCCGGAATCCTTCGGAAACCGCAAGCTGATTCGCCCAACCCTTTCCCGTGAGCCTCGCGAAAACGCCCCACGCGCCAACGAAAACGGCGATCGCGAGCGTCGCACAAACGGCACCGGCAAGAAAACTCCGCCACCCGATCAGACACACGCCGAGAATTTCTACTACCAGAAGCAGATGCAGTCGAAGACGTCCATGGTCTTCGTCCTGCAGGACGGCGAAGAGATTCACGGCGTTATCGAGTGGTATGACAAGAACTGCATCAAGGTAACCCGCAATAATTCCGCAAATCTTCTGATTTATAAACCGTCGATCAAGTACATGTACAAGGAAGGCGAAATGTCCGGTCGCAAGTAGTCCACTGTCGGACAGTTCAGCCGTCAACGAACCCGCGCTCAAGCCGCGGGTTTTCTACTTTCGTATCTAAGGCACCCCGAAGCGCGCACGAATCCCATCGGGATCCTGCCGCGAGCCTTTCCAATGGCACGATGGGAGCGATCCTTAAAGGCACGATTCTCAGTTAGCCTTCTTCGAATTACAATTCTCATATGGCAGACACCCTGATGCCCGGGGCACCCTTCGATCACGGGTCCATGGTACTGGTCACACTGAACTCTCCACGCGAGAAGTTCTGGGGAGCGGTGCTGGCAATGACAGTCGCCGGAGTCACAGTTCGCGGCATCTCGCTCGAATCCCTCGACGACTTCGCTCACCAGATCAAGGCCGGTGAAAACGCCGATCCCGCCGTCGTCTTCTTCCCCATGCATCGCGTCGAACGCATCGAACTCGACGCCCGCTATGGCGATGTCCCATCGCTCTCAGAGCGCTTCCTCGGTAAGTCCGGGCACAACGCCATCGAGGTCTTCTACCGCGAGGTGGGTGGATGAAAGACCGCTTCTGGACAGCGCCGAACCAGTTGACGCTGTTGCGGTTGATCTTCGTTCCCTTCGTCGTCATGAACGTCCTCGATCATGACTACGTCTGGGCGCTCGGCCTGTTTATCGCCGCCGGCCTCAGCGACGCCCTTGATGGCCTCCTCGCCCGCGTCCTCGAGCAGCGAACCCGCGTAGGCCAGTTCCTTGATCCCATTGCCGACAAACTCCTGCTCAGCTCTTTGTTTATGGTGTTGTCATTTACCCGCCAGATTCCATGGCGTTACACCGTGCTGGTCTTCAGCCGCGATCTCTGCATCCTCGCCATCGCCGCCGTGCTCTATATGACGACCAACATCCACGACTTCCGCCCAAGCATCTTCGGCAAACTGAACACCGTCGCCCAGGTTGGTGCGATTTTCTTCGTCCTGCTCGCCAATATCAGCGATGCCAACGCCGTGTTTCTGCTCCGCAAGTCTTTTCTGTACGCGACCTTCGCCCTGACCACTTTGTCTGGCGTGCACTACATCTTGCTCACCGGCCAAAAGCTGCACAGCATCAACCAGGGACGACCGACATAAAGCAAGAAGCGGGAGTGACCCGCACGCCTTATTCCTTTCTAACTCTGTTTTATTTCGTCAGCAGGAAGGCGAGCTTGGCGTGCCGCCGCTTAAGCTCTTTTTGGGCAGGATAATTACGACTGACTCTCAGTTCTTCAGGTGTATTTTTATTGCACCACTCCCATCGCCTGGCACGCCCGCATCAACAACATCCGATCCTTTTCCGCGAGTTCGCGAAACTCCAGCCCATAGTGAAACTGATTGCGATGCCGCACCACGGCGTCGCACTCTATCGCACGCTCGCAATGCGGCAAGGTCACTGAAAGTCGAATCAGGTTCCCGCGCGAAAGCTCGTGCGCTACTTCTATTGCCATTCCACCTTCGCTGATGTCGCCGCCTCGTCCATAGCAATAGCTCGCGATTCCGCTGCTCGTCTTGACTTTCACCTTGACGGCAACGTCAATCCGGTAACGCGGATAACGCCGCTTCTCAATCATCGGCGCCTGCTCAGCTTCTGCGGAAGATATCGGAATCGTCCCTTCGGTCATACGCCTTCCCCACTGTACCGATACCCTACGACGAAACCGCAATCCGGCCAAGGAACGAAAGTAACCTTCGGCGTTAGCGGGCGTACTCCCGCTAACGAAGTCCCGAGCGCGGCGTGGGATCCGCGGTTTTCGGCCCCCGCCCTGGCTTCTTTTCCTGGGGCGACCCTTTTCTGTCTGCTATCGTGATTCTGGGCACTCTCCAGCTAATGTCTGAAGCTCAGCGACAATTCCGGCTCAAGGTCATCGTCGCATTCGCCATGGTTTACATCCTTTGGGGATCGACCTACCTGGCCATCGGCGTCGCTGTCGATCACGTCTCCCCGCCGATGATGGGCGCCGCGCGCTTCATCACCGCCGGAGCCTTGATGCTTCTCTGGCGCAAACTATCCGGCAGCTCCATAGCCGTCTCCGCCCGCGAACTCCTCCGCCTCACCATCATCGGCACGTTGCTTCTCGTCACCAGCAACGTCGTTCTTGGATGGGCCGAGCAAATGATTCCCACTGGCCTCGCCGCGCTCCTCATTGCCATTACTCCGCTGTGGTTTTTGCTCCTTGAGCGCCTCAGCCGAAAGGGCGAGCACTTCTCCGGGCGGGCCGTCGTCGGCATAGTCTTCGGGGTCGCCGGTGTCGCGGTGCTTATGTGGCCCAAACTGCGGCTCGGCACCAGCTTTGGGCATCGCGAAGTCTTCGGAATGGCGCTGGTTCTCACAGCCAGCTTCAGTTGGGCCAGCGGCTCCATCCTCTCGAAACGATGGCACGTCGGCGTCGACGCCTATGGCGCCAGCGGCTGGGAGATGCTGATGGCTGGCATCGTCAACCTTCTCGTCGGCGCCTCCCTCGGCGAACTCCCGCGAACCCACTGGGATCGCGACGCTGTTCTCGCCATCAGCTATCTCGTCATCGCCGGCTCCTGGGCAGGATTTACCGCCTACATCTGGTTGCTGAAAAACGTTCCCACCTCGAAGGTTGCCACCTACGCCTACGTGAATCCAATCGTTGCCGTCTTTCTCGGTTGGCTCTTCCGCAACGAAACCATTGACAAGTGGATGCTGGGCGGCAGCGCCATCATCATTGCCAGCGTAATCCTCGTCACTGGAGCCCGCCCCAGGCGGCCGCGTGAACTCGGAGTGGAATTGCCCGCCGTCGAAAGCACCGGTGACTGATTCAAAGGATTTGCACGTACGCTGATAGCTGCTGCGGATTGTATATCGCGGATGCGACTCGACGCTTTTCAATCGTCAATTGGGTATCAACAATTACCAATTACTTCCGTTTCCACCTCACCCCATCCTTCGTGTTCTCCAGCATGATGCCTTGTTCGGCGAGCTGGTTGCGAATCGCGTCGCTCGTTTTGAAATCTTTCGCTTTGCGGGCAGCAGAGTGTTTGGCGACAAGCTCTTCAATCAGCGTCTCGCTCAACCCCGCGGACTTCGCAAGCTCTTCAGTTTCCGCGCTGATCTGCTTGCCCTCCGCTTTCGCCCAATCGACGACAGCCTTAATTTTTTCCCCGTCGCTGTCAGTGAGCACGTCGAAGATCGCGTCAAACCGCTTCAGCGCCGCGAGCAGCAGCGGAACATCATCCTTGCGAAGCTGACCAGAATCAGCCGCAGCATTTGCATCGCGAATCATGTCGAAGACCGCAGCCACCATTTGCGCGGTGTTCAAGTCGTCGTTCATGCCGCTGTCGATATCGGCGATCGCAGTCTCCGCGATCTTCGCCACCTCGTCATTGCGGCCTTCGAGGAATTGTGATGTTTCCAGCCGCAGCTTGAAGTTCCGCAGCCGTTCGATCGAGTTCGCCGCCTGGGTAAGCCCATTGAACGTGAAGTTGAGCTGCTTGCGATAGGGAACCGAACTGAGCAGGAAACGGATTGACGATGGTTTGTGACCCAGAAGAATCAGGTCGCGCAGCGTGTGGAAGTTGCCGAGCGACTTCGACATCTTGTCGCTCTCGATCAGCAGGAAGCGCACGTGAACCCAGAAGTGCGCGAACATCTTCCCGGTCAGTGCCTCGGATTGCGCGATCTCGTTCTCGTGATGCGGAAAGATGAGGTCTTCTCCGCCGGCATGAATGTCGAACGTCTGCCCGAGATACTTCATCGACATCGTCGAGCACTCGATGTGCCAGCCCGGACGTCCGGGACCGATCTTCGTCTCCCAGAACGCTTCGCCCGCCTTTGGAGCCTTCCAGAGCGCAAAATCGCGCGCCTCTTCCTTGTCGAACCGGTCGGAATCGACACGTGCACCATCTTCGATTCGCAACAGGTCCTTCTTCGAGAGCTTGCCATATTCCGGAAACTTGGCGATACGGAAATAGTACGAACCGTCCTCGGTTCGGTACGCGATCCCCTTCTGTTCGAGTTCGTAAATAAACTCGGCCATGTCGTTCATGTGGTCGGTTGCGCGAACGATCTTTTCCGGACGCTCGATGTTGAGGATCGCAGAATCTTCGAGGAAGAGCTTTTCGTATTTCTCCGTGTACTGTCGAACTCCGATGCCGAGCTTCGCCGAATTAGCAATGATACGGTCGTCGACATCGGTGATGTTCATGACGTGCTCGAGCTGGTACCCACTCTGCTTCAGCCAGCGCCGCAGGATATCGATGGCAATGAAGGTGCGGAAATTGCCGATATGCGCGAAGTCGTAAACCGTCGGCCCGCAGTTATACATTCGGACCTGGTTATCTTCGAGCGGCTGGAATTCCTCGATCTTCCGGGAGAGCGTGTTGTGTAGGCGAAGTGGCATGGGCTAAGAAAATGATACTAAATGAGGCAGCGAGGATGCCGAAGTGTCGAATCGAATCGAGCATTGAGGGACGAAAACCAATATTCCAGCCCAACAATTTCGCGCACGTTCTAAGTGCATGAAAAGGAACTGTCTGCCGGGGGTTACGCCAGAAAACGAACAAAGCTATAATCACATGAGAGCACAAAGATGCGTTCGCTGAGCACAATGCGTCGCGCGTGGTCGCGCCCGGTATCCTCCCGGGCCGAAGCGCATCTTGCGCCATCGCAGTCCCGGCCCAACCTCTTCGCCGGCGATTAGCACCAGTCCCCATCCGTTTTCCCGCAGATCATCAAGAACTGCCCCGCACGTGCTCGAAAACCATGAGCGCCGGGTTGGGCCACGACCACGATTGGGAGAATCGCCATGACCACGAAGATTGCAGTTGCAGGACCGAACATCAAGACGGCATTGCCGGGCCCCAACGCAAAGCGCGTCCTCGCCGGGGACGACAAATTCATTTCGCCCTCCTACACCCGTTCGTACCCGATGGTTGCGAAGCGCGGTCACGGCGCCATCGTCGAAGACGTTGACGGGAACGAGTTCCTCGATTTCTCCGCCGGAATCGCCGTTACCTCGACCGGCCATTGCCATCCGGAAGTCGTCGCCGCCATCCAGAAACAGGCGGGTGAACTGATCCACATGTCCGGCACCGACTTCTACTACGAGAACATGATCACCCTCGGCGAGCGCCTGTCGAAGATCGCGCCGATGAAGGGTCCGCACAAGGTCTATTACGGCAACTCGGGTGCCGAGGCCGTCGAAGCGGCACTTAAACTGGCGCGCTACCACACCAAGCGGCAGTGGGTCATCGCCTTTTACGGCGCGTTCCACGGTCGCACAATGGGCGCATTGTCGCTGACCTGCTCCAAGGCGCAGCAGCGACGCCGCTTCGCCCCGCTCGTGCCCGGCGTAGTGCACGTCCCCTATCCGAACCTGTATCGCCGGCCTGAAGGCACCGATGCCGCCGATTACGCGCGTAATTGTGCCCGCTTCATCGAGGAGCACGTTTTCCGCACCGAGGTTCCGCCGGAGGAGTGCGCAGCGATCGTCGTCGAAGCCTTCCAGGGCGAGGGCGGCTATCTCCCCGCTCCGCCAGAATTCATGCAGGAACTGCGCGCCATCTGCGACCGTCACGGCATCATGCTGGTCGTGGACGAAGTGCAGTCCGGCATGGGCCGCACCGGCAAGTGGTGGGCCGTCCAGCATACCGGTGTGGAACCGGACATGATCACCATCGCGAAAGGCATCGCCAGCGGCATGCCGCTGAGTGCATTGCTCACCCGCGCCGAGGTCATGGACTGGGTTCCCGGTTCTCATGCCTCAACCTTCGGCGGTAACCCTGTCTGCATCGCCGCGGCGTTGGCGACAATCGACGTGCTTGAGCGTGAAGGCGTTGAGAATTCGCGCAAAGTGGGTGCCTACATGCTCCGCCGTATGGAGCAGTGGCCGGCCAAACTGCCGCTGGTTGGAGACGTTCGCGGACGCGGCCTGATGATGGCCGTCGAAATCGTCACCGATAAGGTTAAGAAGACTCCGGGCGGCGACGAACGTGATCGCATCGTCGAGTTGGCCTTCGAAAAGGGAGTTCTGTTCCTGGGTGCCGGTCCGAACTCTGTTCGTCTTTCACCGCCGCTCATCGTTAACGAAGAACAGGCAGACATCGCCATGGACATCCTTGAAGAGTGCATCAAGACCGTTGGACAGGAGCAGACCAAGCGTCCAACTCAGGGACAGCCTAAGGGAGCCTAAAAAACTGTTGCCGGTAGCTTTACCTGTTATCGAAAACCCGAGCCGGTTACCTTATCTGGTAGCCGGCTTCGTTATTTCCGCGAACCACCATTCCCCAGCGACCAGCCACGGCTTTTCCTGTACACTTCCGTCCCGGAGGCGAAGGGGATGAAACAAATTCGATCTGCAGCAATCGCTTGGCTCATCGCAATCATCTCAATTCCTGCGTTCGCGCAATACACGGACAAACAGGCGTTTGATGACCTCGGCGGTGGCAAGGAGTTTGCACGCCGACGAGGCGAGCTCGCCAGAGAGATGAAATCTGGAACGGCACTGCTTTTTGCGCGTATCAACGATCCTGAAGGCACTCATTACCGCGAAGACAACGACTTCTATTACTATACCGGCATCGCCGATGAAGGCGCCGTGTTGCTGATCGATGGCGCGAGCGGGCGTTCAGTCCTGTTCGAACCGCAACAGCCGCCACGGATTGCTCAAGTGTACGGGCCCAATGTTCTAGCTCTGCCCAAGGATCAGCAAACCCAATTCGGATTCGCGGCGGTGCTGCCGCTCAACAATCTCAGTTCAGTGCTTGCGAGCATGGCAAGCCGGCCCGATCCGGAATTCTGGGTCCGACTCGGTTTCCCGGACAAAGTCGATGGCGCGCGTCAGGAGGTCGGCGCCAATTACGCCGCGAACTACGACCATCCGTTTGGCGAAGGCATGCCGCGCGATCGCGAGATTGTCGTGAAATTGCGCGAGCGCTTCCCGCAGTCGCAATTGAAAGATCTGACGCCTCTGGTCGACGGCATGCGAAACATCAAGACGCCGCAGGAGATCGAGATCATGCGGCGTAACGCCAAGATCAGCGCGGAAGGCAATCGTCGCGCGATCGCGCGCGCCAAGCCCGGTATGTACGAATACGAGATCGAAGCCGAGGCCTATTACTGGTACTACAAGAACGGTGCGCAGGGCGTCGCTTATCCCGCGATCGTCGGCTCAGGACCCAACGTCAATACGTGGCACTACTTCCAGAATCGTCGCAAGATCGAGCCCAACGATCTCGTCGTCTTCGACTACGCCGCCGATCTCGATCACCTGACGATGGACATCACGAGGACCTTCAACATCAGCGGCAAATTCACGCCCGAGCAGGCGAAGTGGTACGCCGTCGATCTCGAGGCGCAGAAGGCGATCATCAACATGCTCCGCCCTGGCAACACCTACGAGCAGGCAGCCGCGGAAGGGAAGAAAGTATACGAGAAATACGGCATCGGGGACCGTTGGTACAACGGCTTCGGCCACTTCGTGGGCGAGGCAACGCACGACGTCGCCACGCCAGGAACCGGGCCCGGTTTGGGCGGTCCGATCAAAGCCGGGCAAGTCGTTACCGTTGAACCGATCGTCGAATTCCCCGAGAAGCACATTCATATTCGCATCGAGGACACCGTCCTGATCACCGATCACGGCTCGGAGATTCTCTCCAGCGGAATTCCGAAAGAAATGGCCGATATTGAAAGGCTGGTCGGAAGCGAAGCGAAGTAGAGCAGTTTGACAATCCCGCCCCACCGCCGGTCTTTGGACCGGCGTTTCTTTTCCCAAAACGGAATCGTGCCTCCATTTCTTCTGGCGAAAAGCAGTTTGCGATTGTCATGCTTGAATCATGCGAGGTCTGACGAAGATCGCACTGAAAACTCTGTACGCGCTCAGTTTCTGGTTACCCAGCGTTCGCAAAGTACCCGAGCACATCAAGACCGGCCGGCGCGGGGAAGAAGCCGCGTACTTCTATCTCCGTCAACTGGGTTACACCATCGTCGCCCGCAACTGGCGTGGCAGTGGCCGTCGCGGCGAACTCGACATGGTCGGATGGGACGGCGGAACCCTGTGCTTCATCGAAGTGAAGACGCGCGGCGAACGCGGCCTCGTCCCGGCGGAAGCCGCCGTCGACATGGCGAAGCGCGACGAACTCGCCGGCATGGCGTGGCTCTATCGAAAAAAGATCTCATCCGCAACTCCCTATCGCTTTGACATCGTGAACGTCTATCTCGGACCGTCGATGGAGATCGAGCTACTCAAGGACGCATTTACGCCTCGGTAGCTCCTTTTTCCCGCCGTGCCAAAATCTTCCCTTTGGCGTACCATTTTTACGAACCGATCTTATTGGGAGTCATACCGTGCCCGAGCTTAGGAAAGACCCGATCGTCGGCCGCTGGGTGATCATTTCTACTGATCGTGCCAAGCGCCCGACCGATTTTGTTCGCGATCGCGTGACCATGAAAGGCGGCTTCTGTCCGTTCTGTTACGGCAACGAGGATAAGACGCCGCCGGAGATTCTCGCCTACCGGCCATCGCAGAATGGCAACTCCAGCCGTCCCAACACCCCCGGGTGGAGCGTTCGTGTCGTGCCGAACAAGTTTCCCGCTCTTGGCATTGAAGGCAATCTAAGCCGGCAGGCCGAGGGAATGTTCGACAAGATGAACGGCATCGGCGCCCACGAAGTCATCATCGAGTCGCCGGACCATAACATTACCCTCGCCTCTATGCCGGAGAAGCGCATCGAAGACGTGCTCTGGGCCTATCGCGATCGCGTCGTTGACCTTCGGCAGGACAAGCGGTTCAAGTACATCCTGATTTTCAAAAACCACGGCGAGGCCGCTGGAGCATCGCTCGAACACCCGCACGGACAGTTGATTGCCCTCCCGATCCTTCCCAAGCACGTGCGCGAAGAACTCGAAGGCGCGAAGCAGTACTACACCTACAAGGAGCGCTGCGTATTCTGCGACGTCATTCGGCAGGAATTGGAAGATCCAGTCCGCGTCATCGCCGAGAATAACGATTTCGTGACGCTCGCGCCCTATGCCCCGCGATTCCCGTTCGAGACATGGATCCTGCCGAAGCGCCACGAATCGGCCTTCGAAAACTCTTCCTCGCACATCTTCGAGAACCTGGCAAAAAGCCTGAAACTGTTGTTGATGAAAGCCGATGTTGTCCTCGATCGGCCCGCCTACAATCTTGTGATTCACTCATCGCCGGTACAGGAGCCGTTCAACGAACACTATCATTGGCACATCGAATTCATGCCGAAGCTGACCAAGACGGCGGGTTTCGAATGGGGCACCGGGTTCTATATCAATCCCACACCACCGGAAGAGGCCGCGCGCTTTCTGCGCGAGGCGGACATCAGCGAATTCACCCCGCCTCCGCCGGCAAAAGTGGAAGCGCGATAGAAACGGTTTGGTCCACGAAGCCACCGGAGCAACTGGCGGCCTTTCACTTCTATTGAACCTGGTGGACGGTCAACTGGATCGGGATCACACCGTAATCATCGATCGAGATATTGTTCGCGCTGATGCTCTTGATTTTCGCGACGGGATAGGCTTTGCCCGTTCCATTGCCGTTGTGATCCACCGTGAATTGAATCATTCCATACGGGTAGTCGGCCGTTGGAGAAGCATTGGTGAGTTCACAGAAGTGAATTGGCCGGTCTGTCAGCATCGTGATTTCGCGTAGTCCCTGCGCCGTCTGCTGCACGCGGATGACCTTCACCTCCACTCCCACGCGTCCCTCGCGCGACACATCACCGATGCCCGGCATCGATTCAAACTTCTGCAACAGTGCCGTCTGGTTGTTGCCGTCGGAGAGAATATCCCCTAACGAGTTCAGCGTCGAGTCACTTGTATAAGCTTGAATATCGATATTCAGCGGTACAGTGCTGCTCCCGGCAGCGCTCGGTGGCAGAACCGCCATGGCCATGAAATGCTCCGCCGCTCGGTCCAGGGCGAGTGCTGCTAGCGTGAGCCCTGCTACCAGAACGCACAGGCTAATGCTTCGTCGCATCGCAACCTCCTATCCTGATTGTGTAAACACTCTTATGAATGGGAGAGCTTTACGGCCGCCGTTGGTTGCATCCACCGCCCGCCGGAAGTTAATGGCACGAAGATGACTCTCAGGCGAAAGAATGGGCTTGACGGCACTTAGTTAATAGTCTTAAATTAGCCCCCGATCAAGTGAGCTCCAGAAATGCCGCACGCCCAGGGAGGGTTTATCCCGCTCCACCCCAAGAAGATGCGTGAAGCAAACACGCGCGAACTGCTTCGCCTTGTGCGACATCACGCTCCCTGTTCGCGTGCGGATCTTGTACGACTCTCCGGTCTGACGGCCCCTACGGTCTCCGCATTGATAGGCGCCCTCCAGCATTCGGGTGTCGTGAAGTTCATCGGCGACGGTAAGCCCAACGGCGGACGCCCGCCTCGTTTAATCGAGTTCAACGGGGAGCATGCATTCGTTGTCGGAGTCGACATCGGCGGGTCGAATGTACGAATCGCGCTGGGAGACTTGTGCGGAACTGTCCGTGGCCGCTGGTCGTGCGAACTCGGCGTCAGGAGGTCTCCCAAAGTTGTTATTGACCTGATCGCCGCCGGAGTTCGTGAGCTTTGCCAACGGAACGGGATTCCACCGAAGAAGATTCTTAAACTGGCGGCGGGAGCTCCGGGTATGACAGACGTAAAAGCGGGCCGCGTTGTTTCCGCGCCCAACCTGACGGGCTGGCACGACGTGCCCCTCCGTGATCTGTTGCGGGCAAAGACCGGGATCCCGGCCACGATTGACAACGATGTGAATCTCGCCGCACTCGGTGAGCATTGGTGTGGTATCGCACGAAATGTGAGCGATTTTGTTTTTCTCGCTATCGGGACTGGCGTCGGCGCCGGGATCATGATGCGAGGCCAGCTCCATCACGGCACGAACTGGTCGGCGGGTGAGCTTGGATACATGATGCTTCCCGGCCTGCCGCACTATGCCCTTGCGGTTGACCGGTTGGGGGCCCTCGAGAGCGCGATTGGCGGCAGAAGCATCGAGCGCGCATGGAGAGAAAACGCGCCTTTGAAAGATGGCAGCCGGAACGTGCGCGCCACGGAAATTCTCCAGATGGGCGAGAAGGATGACCGCGCAGCTCGGGAACTGCTGGAAAGCAGCGCCGAGCATCTGGCGGTTGCCATTACCAACATGAACCTCGTGTTGGATGTTTCGCTCGTTGTTCTTGGCGGGGGAGTAGCTAACGAAGCCTTGCGCAAGGCCACGGCTTCATACCTATCCCGCAATGAGTTCGCGCGTCCAAAGCTTGTCCTCAGCAGTCTCGGTGCTGATGCTCAATTGATGGGAGCATTGCGGCTCGCGCTCCTGGCGGCTGAGGCCGATGGCTATCAACGCCGCCGAGGGAAGGCGAACGCCGCGGGCATCGGATTTGGGTCGGGGGTAAGCGAAGAATAGTTTCGGAACCGGTTATCTATCAGTCCAATTTGGAAAGGTGGGGTGAACAATGTCAAACAATATTCAGCATGATGAGTCAGTTCGCGTTACCGGTGCGAGACTGTGCGAACAATTTGTTCGCTCAGCCGCCATGCTGGTCGTGTTGATTCTTTTGGCCGCAGTGTGTGTGTGGTCGCAATCGCAGGCGATCAACGGCTCCATTCGTGGCCGGGTCGCCGATGCCTCGGGCGCCGCTGTGCCAGGCGCGACGGTTGTCGTGCGCAATACCGCAACGGGTTTCAGCCGCAGCATTGAAAGCAACAGCGACGGTTATTACGTCCTGCCGAATCTTCCACTGGGACCGTATGAAGTGACAATCACCAAGCAGGGGTTTTCCACTATCAAGGCTGCCAATGTCCGCTTGGAGGCTGGCAGGGAAGCCGTGGTGGACGCGCCTATGAAGCCGGCCACTGTGGAAACCGTGGTCGAGGTGACGAACGCCGTTCCTGTCGTGCAGACGACGCAAGCCGATATAGGGCGAACGATTTCGTCGGTCGAAATCGCCAATCTTCCGTTGACGTCGCGCAACCCGTATAACTTCATCTTGTTCCAGCCCGGCGTCAGCGGACACCCGAACCCGGAACTTGGCATCCCGCGTACTGTCAACACCAACGGGCTACTCGACCGGATTAACTACCAGATGGACGGCATGGTCGACACGCAAACCGACCGCCATGGACTGCGCCTGTTTCCGATTTCGCAGACTTTTGTTCGTGAGGTGCAGACGGTTTCCAACAGCTACGCGCCTGAGTTCGGAGGCACCTCCGGCAACATCTACAACGTCATAACCAACTCGGGAACCAACAACATTCACGGCGAGTTCAACTACCTGCACCGGTGGGTGGATGCGACCGCGCGACCCATTCTTCTGTCTCCGACTGCTCCAAAACCGGAACTGAGATTGAATGACTACGCCGCGGACGTCGGCGGTCCCATCATCAAGGACAAACTGTTCTGGTTCGGGGCCTACGAGCACTTGACCCGAGGACAACCGACTCCGGTTACTATTACGGCGGCCAATGCCGCGGCGCTTGGAATCAGTCCGGACCTCCTGGGCTCCGGCCCCGGCCTGCTGCACGGCCAGTTCGTCGATGGCCGCACCGACTGGGTCGTCAGCAAAAAGAATTCGGTGTTCTTCCGCTACAATTACTTCCGCAACAACTTCCCCTTCAACACAACGTCCGGCGGATTGAGCGCGCTCGATGCTTTCTCCGATTTTAAGGATCGTGCGCACGTAGCTGGATTCCAGTTGGTCTCCACCCTAAGCAATAGCCTGTTGAACGAGTTCCGCTTCTCGTACGCGTTCCGCAAGAACATGCACTTCCCGGGATCTCTGACGGGGCCGGGTCCGGTGATCAATGTCTCGGGCGCGGCGATCTTCAATGGAACCACGGGCGCGGGCGACGTCTTCGATGAAAAAATCCCCAGCTTCAACGAGAACCTGACATGGATTCGCGGCAACCATTCGTTTAAGTTCGGCGGAAACTGGCAAGAGAACATCGACCTGCAACGTGCGACCGCCTACATGATGTACACCTTCAGCGCCTCGGGCGGGAACACCGCGATCCAGAACTATCTCGCTGCCGAGTCCGGTGCCAATCCGTTCGCTTACAGTACCGCGACGGTCAGCAATGGCGGAACGGTTCCGACCTACAAGTCTGTATTCTTCGGAATGTACGCCCAGGACAGCTGGCAGATAACGCCGAAATTGATGCTGATCTACGGCTTGAGGTATGACAAGTACACTCCGCCGCCGGCCGATTCCAACGCGCTGTTCGTCTATTCCCGCAAGTTCAATTCGCCGAGCGCTAATTTCAGTCCGCGCTTCGGATTTGCTTATGGGCTTACCAGCAAAACCGTTCTGCGCGGCTCCGCAGGAGTGTTCTACGATAACCCGGCGACGAACACGTGGTTCAACCCCCTGCTGAATAACGGTACCCTTTCAAGTGCCACGTTCCAGCCAACTTCACCGGGAGCGCCGGCATTTCCCACCATCGTGTCGTCGGTGCCGTCGGCGAGTACACCGCCGAGCATCACCTCGACTGCTCCGAACTTCAAGAATGCCTACACACTGAACTTCAGCCTGCAGGTGCAACAGCAGCTTTCCAAGAGTGACGGCTTGACGTTGGGATATGTGCATACCGCCGGCCGCAATCTGGAATACCTGCGGAATATGAATCTAATCAATCCTATCGGCACGCTGGCTGACGGCCGTCCCGTGTTTGACTCGGCCGTCAATGCGAGCACCCGTTTGTTCCCCGAGTTCAACAGCATTACGCTGCAGACAAGCGGGGCAAATTCGAACTACGACGCGCTCGTTATGAACTACACGCACCGGTTGTCCCAAGGTGTGGAGTTGAGCGCTTCGTACACCTGGTCGCATTCCATCAGCAATGCACCGGATGCCAACAGCTTCGAGCAAAACCTGCCGATCGAAGATGCGACGAACATCAGTCGTGATCGCGGAAATACCCTGTCGAATCGCCCGCAGGCCCTCACGATCAGTACGGTCCTGCAGCCCACAACGAACACCGGCAATTCTGTGCTTCGGCACATCGTGAATGGCAACACATTCGCCATTCTGGCAAACCTCTCTTCTGGCGATCAGCAGAACATCGTCGTGAACAAGGCGCTGAACGGCGATCCCATTTCGGCCTCGGTGACGCGCCCGGCATTTGTCGGCCGCAACTCAGTCCGCGGCCCGAGCATTTACCAGGTCGACCTGCGGTACACGCGCGAACTCGCGAACCTGTGGGAGCGAGTAAAGCCGCAGTTCGTGTTCGAGGCTAACAATGTGTTCAATCACCCCAACGTCACTAGCTTGAATACGGTTGCCGGTGTTGATTCACTCGGCAATATCACTTCAGCTCCAACGTTGGCTCCGACCGGAACTGTACTGGAAGGTCGAATTGTTCAGGTTGGACTTGGAGTACGCTTCTAGTCGAAGGGCCCGCCGTCCCCATTCGGCGGGCCCGGGTTATCCAGGCCAGGTAGGAGAAACCGTTGAACTCTGATTCGAAAAAAAACGGTATCGCAGCGGGTCCCGCCGCTGAAAACTTTCCGGCTCCCGTATACGCCGAAACGGTTCTCACACCGAATTTCGAAGATGGCAAGCGTTTCTTTTTGTCCGCGCTCGTGCAAATGCACTATGCACATACGCTTATGCTGGCGAAGCAGAAGATTATCTCGCCGGATGACGCCCGTGCCTGCCTCAAGGCCCTTGATTCGCTGCAACTCGATGAAATCAAATCCGCTGCCTACGACGGTTCCTGCGAGGACCTCTTCTTCTTTGTCGAGGAGAAACTGGCCGACGCAGTCGGGGTGGACCTGGCGGGCCGAATGCACACGGCCAGGAGCCGGAACGACATCGACCTGACGCTCTACCGCATGACCGTTCGGGCCGAGGTCTTGAAGGTGGCCGAGCACGTACTCGACGCGCGCGCCGCGCTGCTGGAACTCGCCGCAGCCAACATCGACACCATCATGCCGGCTTATACGCACACCCAACCGGCACAACCTTCGACCTTTGCGCATTACCTCATGGCCGCCGTGGAATTCTTCGGGCGCGATTTCGAACGCCTGCGAGCTTGCTGGAGCACCATTAATCGCAACCCTCTCGGAGCCTGTGCGATTACTACCACCGCGTTTCCAATCGACCGTGACTACACCGCGGAACTCCTCGGTTTTGAAGGCTTGCAACTAAATTCTTATGGCGCCATCGCCGCCATCGATTATGTCACCGAATCGGCGGGGGCAATCGCCGTTTGCATGGTGAGCCTGGGCAAGCATGTGCAGGATCTGCTCCAGTGGTGCATGAAGGAATTTGGTTTCCTCCGATTGACCGACGCCTACGTGCAGACCAGCAGCATCATGCCGCAGAAGCGCAATCCCGTGTCCCTGGAGCACACGCGTATCCTGGCCTCGAAGGCTTTTTCGCAGGCACAGGCAGTTATGACGTGCGCGCATAACACACCCTTCGGCGATATCGTCGACAGCGAAGACGATCTCCAGCCGCTGGTCTTTTCCATGTTTCGGGATGCGTCTCGAGCTCTCAAACTGTTTGCCGGTGTCATGCGGCACTGCGAAGTCGACCGCGAGCATATGGCTGATCGAGCGCAGGGAGACTTCCTCTCGGTCACCGAACTCGCCGATACGCTGGTGCGTCGCGAAGGGCTGAGTTTCCGCATGGCGCACCGCCTCGTGCACACGGCGGTTGTCGCTTGTGGCAAATACGATCGCGACCGCATGGTAGGGGAAGTCATTCGTCTTGCTCCAGAGGTGATCGGGCGTTCTCTAACTGTTTCCCGCACGGTCCTGCTGGAGTCGCTTGACGCACGGCACTTTGTTGCGATTCGGGAGATTCCCGGTGGCCCCGCGCCAAAGGCGGTCCAGGCAGCAATCGACGTGGCGCGCACGGAGATGAACGCGGCCGCAAAATGGGTAAACGAAAAAAGAGAGCAGGAACGCGCGTTTCCCAAAAAAATCGAAAAAGCGAAACGGGAGCTCTTGAATTTTACCGACTGAGCCTATGTCCCAAACCCAATCGGAAAACCGGCTGATTCGCGGGATGGGCTTGCGGACCGCTGTCTTGCTCAACATGCTGGACATGGTGGGTGTAGGGCCATTCATAACCCTGCCGCTGATCATCGGTGCGATGGGTGGTCCGCAGGCGATGCTGGGCTGGATCTTCGGCGCATTCTTCGCCATGTGCGACGGTCTGGTCATCTCGGAGCTCGCCGCCAGCATGCCGAACGCCGGCGGATCGTACTACTACCTGAAGGAGATTTACGGTCCAACCAAACTCGGACGCCTCATCAGCTTCCTGTTCATCTGGCAGCTTACGTTTTCAGCGCCGCTGTCCATCGCTTCCGGGGCGATCGGGCTGGCGCACTACAGCAGCTATTTCTTTCCGCGGTTGAAGACCGAAATCGCCGCGCACGATCTCAGTGCGACTTTGCCGTTTCTCGGAAGATTGGAAGCGCGTGCCACGGTCGGCATAGGAACCTTCCTCGCGCTCGGGGTCGTTGTTCTTGCGGTGATCTTGCTCTATCGGCGCACAACCGCGATCGCCCGGTTGTCGCATGTCCTTTCTGGCGGAGTATTTCTCGCTCTCGGTTGGATCATCTTCGCCGGCATAACCCACTTCAACGCGAAGCTCGCGTTCTCCTTTCCGAAGGACGCTTTTCATCTCACCCCCCAATTCTTCACCGGACTCGGTGCTGCCATGCTGGTGGCGACTTACGACTACTGGGGCTACTACAACGTCTGCTATCTCGGCGAGGAGATCAAAGACGCAGAAAAGAACATTCCGCGCGCTGTCCTTATTTCAATCGTGGTGATTGCAATTCTCTACATCACGATGAACATCAGCGTGATCGGAGTCATTCCGTGGCAGGAACTGGTGGCTACCGGGAGATCCGACACCCGCTTCTATGTGATGTCGGTGCTCATGCAGCGCATCTACGGCTCCTGGGCGGGATACGCCATAACCGCGTTGATAGTGTGGACAGCGTTTGCGTCCGTGTTCTCGCTGCTGCTGGGATACTCGCGCGTACCCTACGCGGCCGCCCTTGACGGCAACTACTTCAGGGTGTTCGCCAGGCTTCACAAGAAGCACAAGTTCCCATACGTGTCATTGCTGGTACTGGGGATCGTTGCGCTGGCGTTCTGTTTCCTCTCGCTGGCTGACGTTATCGCCGCGCTCGTCGTGATTCGCATCCTGCTGCAGTTCCTGTTGCAGGCAGTAGGAGCCATCATCCTCAGGATTCGGCGCCCCGATCTTCGCCGCCCGTTCCGAATGTGGTTTTATCCTCTGCCGTCTCTGATTGCGGCGGTGGGGTTCATTTACATCCTGTTTTCCCGGCCCAACTTCGGTAAGGAAATCAAGTACGCGCTCGTACTGCTGGTAATTGGCACGGCGATTTACCTCGTCCGCGCCGTGGTTCGCAAGGAATGGCCATTCGGAAACGCCTTGGAGTTGCAGGCGGCGGCTGAAGTGGCAGTTCAGACAGATATCGAGAGAGTCTGAGGAGACGTCATGCGGAACTTCCTGGTTGCAGTTATTGCCATCATGTCGGTAAGTCTTACGGGCTGGGCGCAAACCCCGATTACCGTTTCGACGCGTCCTGCCACGGATGCGAACAATTTGCCTCTCGACCGTGGCTCTATCGCGCTCGCACAGAGCTTGCGAAAATTGCAAACCCGCGCAAGCCTGATCATGATCACCGCTCATCCTGACGACGAAGATGGTGGGATGCTGACTTACGAGTCGCGCGGCAAAGGCGCCCGTGCCGTCCTCCTCACCCTGAACCGCGGTGAGGGTGGCCAAAACATCATGAGCCATGACTATTATGACGCTCTCGGGGAAGTCCGTACCCAGGAACTGTTGCAGGCTGATCGTTACTACGGTGTGAGCGAGTACTTTACCCGCGTCGCCGATTATGGCTTTTCCAAGACGAAAGAAGAAGCTCTCGAAAAATGGGGACACGATCGTGTGCTCTACGACGTTGTCCGCGTGATCCGCATGACGCGTCCGCTCGTCGTCACCTCGGTCTTTGTCGGCGGTCCCACGGACGGCCATGGCAATCACCAGATTGCTGGAGTTATGGCGCAGGAGGCGTTCACCGCTGCGGCAGATCCGAATGTCTTCCCAGACCAGATCAAGGCTGGACTGCTGCCTTGGAAGCCACTCAAGGTCTACTCGCGCAGCCCCTGGTTCGCAATGAACGATCCCAAGGGCCTCTACGATTACGCCACTGGCAAGTATGTTCCCGTCCGCTTTTACGATTACGTTCACAAAAAGTGGAACGATGGTCCGCTGTCCGTTCAGCTCGAAGTGCCTTCTTCCGACTACGACCCGATTCTCGGCCAGAACTACGTGCAGATTGCACGCACCGGGCTTGGATTTCAAAAGTCGCAAAACGGCGGCACCGGACCCGCACCGGCCGGCGGTTCCCCGGTCGGATACCACCGCTGGGCGTCGGATGTGCAGGTTCCCGAGAAGGAAAGCAGCTTCTTCGATGGTATTGACGTTTCGCTGATGGGAATCGCCGATCTTGCCAAGGGTGGCGACCCCGCGTTCCTGAAGAAAGGACTCGAGGAGGTTAACTCCGCTGTCCAGGAAGCGGTTGCAAAATTCGACTTCCAGCATCCGCAGACGATCGCGCCGGAACTGGCCCGTGGGCTCAAGGCAACGCGCGCACTCATTGCCGCCGTAGATACAAGCAACCTATCGGCGGAATCCAAGTACAACGTTAACCACGAATTGCGCGTGAAGGAAGTTCAGTTCAATGATGCCCTCGTCGAATCGCTCGGCCTGACCATGCTGGCTACTGTCGCACCTGAGAAGGATCCGACGGGCCGCTTCGCCATGTTCTTCGGTACGCCCGAAACTTTCCAGGTTGCGATCCCCGGTCAGACGTTTTATGTCAAGGTAAGCGCTACGAACCAGGGTTCCGTTCCGGTGCAGGTTTCCAGTCTCGCTCTCCATACACCCGCCGGTGAGCAATGGACGGTGGAACCGGTGACCCAATTCGTCTCCGAGCTGGCGAACAACAAGAATGATTCGCAGAAATTCAAGGTCACCGTCCCACAGAACGCTGCCTTTACGGCGCCTTATTTCAGCCGGCCCAACACCGAGCAGCCTTACTACGACATCCACAACGAAACGGACCTGTCCCTGCCCACGACTCCTTATCCCCTTTCCGCGGAACTGCAACTCACCTACGACGGCGAGCCGATCACGCTCCGGCAAGTGGTGCAAACCGTTCAGAGGGTCACTGGCCCCGGCATCGTTTACCAGCCGCTTGTAGTCGGGCCGGCGATCTCCGTCACCATGACGCCGAAGGCCGGCGTGGTGCCGCTCGGGGGAACGAAGTTCAACCTGGATGTGAGTTTGCAATCTAGTGTGAAGGGTGATGCCAAGGGCACCGTTAAGCTGGAACTTCCGTCCGGCTGGACCGCCTCTCCCGCCGAAGCCGAGTTCGATCTCGCCAAGAATGGCGAGCAGCAAGAGGTGGCATTCTCGGTCACTCCGAGTCAACTCGAACAGAAGCCATACCACATCACGGCTGTTGCCACCTACAACGGCCACAGCTACAAGCAGGGATTCGATATGACCGGCTACGAGGGACTGCGTCCGTATCCGCTCTATGAGCCTGCGACTTACCGCACCCAGGGCGTTGACCTCAAGGTTGCTCCCAATCTCAATGTCGGCTACGTGGAAGGCACCGGCGACGAGGTCGCACAGTCACTGCAGGACATAGGCATTCATGCAAAATTCCTCAGCCCGCAAGACATCGCCACTGCGGATCTCTCCAGGTACGACTGCATCGTTCTCGGCGTGCGTGCCTACGCCGCGCGTCCGGACCTCGTCACTTACAACGGACGACTGCTGAAGTACGTCGCCAACGGCGGCGTCCTGTTTGTGCAGTACAACTCCGGGCAGTATGACCACAATTACGGACCCTACCCCTACTCGCTCACCAACGATCCGGAAAAAGTCGTCGACGAGGCCGCGAAGGTCAAAATCCTTGATCCCGGCAATCCGCTGATGGCGTGGCCCAATCGAATCACCTCGGCGGACTTCGACGGCTGGGTCGAAGAGCGCGGCCACAGCTTCATGAAAAGCTGGGATCCCCACTACGTCGCTCTGACCGAGGTCCACGATCCCGACCAGGATCCGCAGAAGGGCGGGCTCCTCTATGCGCACTACGGCAAGGGCGTGTACATCTATGCCGCGTACGCTCTCTATCGTCAGCTTCCGGAAGGTGTTCCAGGAGCCTTCCGCCTCTTCGCAAATGCCGTCAGCCTCGCGCGAAATCCGGCACTCGCCGGCACGGAGACGAGGCAGGCGGCCAACAAGCACTGACGCTGGGTAGGCAACAGAACTATTTGCTTTTGAACAGTACGGAAAACGGATCACTGTGACTCTGTCAGTTGTAAGTTACTGATTTAGAGCTAAGCTATCCGTTGCGATCCTGCCACTCCTCGTACCATGCCATTTGGATGGCTTCGAGTTTGCTCTCGTTAGAACCTTTCGGGTCGTCATCGAAACCTGGCAGTTCGACGACCATCCGGTGCAGATCCGTGAACCGTACTTCGAGCGGGTTCTGCTTTGGGAATTTTTCGGCGAGTTCGATGCCGATGTCTTCGGTGTCATCCCATGTCAGTTGGAGCGCCATATTTCAGTGTCCTTCCGAAACGTAGTTTCTGTTCCACGAGGGGATTTCCACAACGATCTCGCCGGGCTTCTCAATCTGTACCTGGCAGCCGAGACGCGAGTTTAACTGGAGATCGGCCGCCATGTCGAGTCGGTCGGCCTCGTCATCGTCCATCTCACTTAGCAACTCTTTGCCTTTCTTTACGACAACGTGACACGTTGTGCACGCGCAGTTGCCGCCGCAAGCATGGTCTAGCGGAATTCCGAAATTTAGTGCGACGTCGAGAATGGATTCCGGCTTGCCATGGTCCTGGTACTCCAATTTACCGTGCTCGAACTCGACCGTCTTGTTCTCCGGAAGGAAAGTGATGCGCACAAGGTTCTCCTGGGCGCCCTCCACCGCAACGCTGCTGCCATTATTCTGAGTCTTCTCGTCTGCCATATTTTCTGTCTCGTATCGCGACCGTGCCCCACACGCCACGACCGTTCCCCCACACTTTGAACCGCCCGGCATCCGCCGTCGTAAGCAGATGTCGGTCCACTGTTAATGGAACTCCGCCTTGCCGATCGGGTGTGGCGCCACCGGACCTTCCTCGACGTTCGTCTCTTGCATGGTCTTACCCTTAAGCGCGCTGGCGACCGCAGTGTCCATCATCAGTTCGGCCAGGTGCATTGTCGCTTTATTCAGAGCATCGATCCCGTTGCGAATTGCACGATAGTCGTTCCCCTGTGCAACCTCGCGCAACTCCGTCTCATGCTTGTCGATCTCGTTTCTTTCTTCTGTGCTGAGTTGCTGCCATGCCGGACTATTCCGCCCCTTTTCGAGCGCCGTCAGGATCGTGCTCGCTTCGTTGCTCGCCTCGATAACCTGCCGCTCCGCGAAATCCTGCTCCGCGTAGTCGAACGAGTCGATGATCATGTTCTCGACCTGTTCATCCGTAAGCCCATAGCTCGGCTGCACCTGTATCTCAGCTTCCTTGCCGCTGCGCTGCTCGCGCGCGGAAACGTGCAGGATACCGTTCGCGTCGATCAGGAACTTGACTTCAATCCGCGGCAGTCCGGCTGGCATTGGCGGAATGCCCTTGAGGTCGAACCTCGCCAGCGAACGGCAGTCCTTTGCCAGTTCGCGTTCTCCCTGCACAACGTGAATCGCAACCGAGGTCTGTCCCTCTACGCCGGTTGTAAAATGCTCGGTTGCTGAGGCTGGAATCGTCGAGTTGCGATGAATGATCTTTGCGACCACTCCGCCCAGCGCTTCGATCCCGAGTGACAGCGGTGTCACATCCAGCAGCAGCATGTTCTCCGTAGCGGCAGAGCCGCCCGCAAGAATGTTCGCCTGCACCGCCGCCCCGAGCGCAACTACTTCGTCCGGGTTTAACTCGACATGCGGCTCGCGCTTGAAAAGATCTTTCACCAGTTGCCGAACCAGCGGTATGCGCGTGGATCCGCCGACAAGCACCACTTCGTCAACATCGCTCGCCGACAGCCCTGCGTCCTTCAATGCCTGCTTGGTCGGTCCGACCGTTCGATCGATGACCGGCTTGATCATCTGCTCGAACATTGTGCGAGGAATCTCGCGCTGGTAACGCTTGCCGTCGGGTAATTCGACATCGAGTTTCGCGGAATCATTCGCGGAAAGTGCAATCTTCGCCTCGATCACGGCCTTGCGAATCCGCTGCACAGCCTCGCCGCTGCGACGGACATCGACCACAAGATCGCCCTGGATATCATCCAGCGCGATCGCGATCAGCAGGTTGTCAATGTCATCGCCACCAAGGTGCGTATCGCCATTCGTGGCGATCACCTCGAAGATGCCGTCCTGCAACTTGAGAATGGAGATGTCAAAGGTTCCGCCACCCAGATCGTAAACAGCAACCGTGCCTGACTTCTTCTTGTCGAGCCCATATGCAAGGGCCGCCGCCGTCGGTTCATTCACGAGCCGCAGGACGTCGAGCCCAGCGATTCGCCCAGCATCTTTCGTCGCCTGGCGTTGTGCGTCGTTGAAATAGGCGGGAACCGTGATCACCGCCTGCTTCACCGGCGCACTGAAATAACGTTCCGCATTGCGCTTCAACTGGCGAAGAATGTAGGCAGAGATTTCCGGAGGCGTAAACGTCTCGTCGCCCAGCTTCATGCGCAGCACTTCGCCCGGCGAAAGGTCCTCGGCGAGTCGGAAAGGGAAGAACTTCAATTCCCCTTGCACGTCTTCCACGCCGCGCCCCATCAGGCGCTTTACCGAGTACACCGCTCGTTCCGGCGTCTCAATCAGGTGCGTGCGAGCGGAATTGCCGACGACGATCTGTCCGTCGGGCGCCAGCGCAACCACGGACGGCAGAAGATTGGAGCCATCCTCACCCGGAATGATGACCGGGTGGTCGCCTTGCATAAACCCAACCAGGGAGTTGGTGGTACCGAGATCGATTCCTACGACGCGTTCAGGCATTTGTAATTGGTGATTTGTAATTGGTAATTTGCGGTTGGCAATTCTCGTCTCAAATTACCAATTACAAATTGCCAAATTACCCATTCTTCAATCTTCCAAAACTTCGTTTACATCGCGCACCAGATTTCTCACATAGGTGCGCCGGTTCAGCAGGTCCAACATATGATCGAGCGCACGCTTGCCTTCCGCGCTGACATCTTCGCCTGCCGCCGCGCGATCGATCACTGCGTCCCACTCGTTCCAATACTGTTTCAACTCTTCCATCATGCCGTTGTACTTGGCCTCGAGCTTCGCCTTCGTCTCGCGCAGATCGCGAGCCAGGATCTCGTCCGACTCGCCCATCTTCCTATTCATGCGAGCCTCTTCCAACTGCATATTCAGCTCGAAGACTTCTTCGAGCAGGTTCGGCGGAATCGCCTGCTTCTTCGTCTCGCCGGAAGTTCGCGCCGCCTCCGTCGCCGCTTTTGACTGCTCCTCGAAACGCACGCCTTCCAACTTCAGCAGATACACGGTTCGCGAAACCGGATCGCGCAGCGTGCGGTAGGCGTCATTCAGTTGTGAAGTCTTTTCGAGGCTCCATTCCTTCTCGTTCGTCTGCGCCAGCGAATACCGGTCGGGATGCAGCTTCCGGCTTAGCCCATAGAACCCTGACTCCAGTTTCGCCGTATCCACGTTCAGCTTTCGCGGGAGCCCGAAGAACGAAAAGTAGTCCGTCGGCGCCGGAGGCTGCAGATGCCCGCAAGCCTGGCAGAAGTGCGCCGCCCGCATATCGCCGCACGACCAGCACTTCGCCAGCAGGGAACTGCCGTTTGCCTCGAGTTGCAGTGGAGCGGATTCCGAATCTTTCGTAGCCATTTAGGTAGTACCGAGTAACGAGTACCGGGTAACGAGTGCAAACGAACTCCGGGCAACGAACGACACGCTGCTCGCCCCTTGGTCCCGCCACTTCTTTTTTAAGAGAATGAGCTGCCACATCCGCACGACTTCTGCGCGTTCGGATTAACGAAAACGAAGCCCTGGTGTATCAGCGTGTTCTCCCAATCCAGGGTCATTCCGTGCAGATAAATGAATGATTTCGGATCGACAAAAACGCGCACGCCGCCGAACTCGAAAATACGATCTCGTTCGCGCGGCTGCGTGTCGAAGCGGATGTTGTAGCTCAGCCCCGAACAGCCGCCACCCTGCACGCCCAGACGCAATCCACCCTGCTCCGGCGAAATTCCTTCCTTCGCCATCGCTGAGCGGATGCGCTCTACGGCGGCATCGGTGACCTGGATGCCCTTAGCCGGCGGCGTCTCCACCGGCTTTCCGGGTTGTACAAGTTCAGCCATGAGTTCCCTTTACTTGCTGTCGCCGTTCCCGTTCTTCTTCTTCCAGTCGCTGATCGCCGCCCGGATGGCGTCTTCCGCCAGCACCGAGCAGTGGATCTTCACCGGAGGAAGCGACAGCTCCTTCACGATATCCGTGTTCTTGATCTGCAGAGCCTCATCCACGGTCTTGCCCTTCACCCACTCCGTGGCGAGCGAAGACGACGCGATGGCCGACCCGCAGCCGAACGTCTTGAATTTTGCGTCCTCAATCACGTTGGTTTCCGGATTGACCTTGATCTGCAACTTCATCACGTCACCGCATTCCGGAGCTCCCACCAGCCCGGTGCCAACGTCGGTGTTTGCCTTGTCCATCGAGCCAACGTTCCGCGGATTCGTGTAGTGATCCAGTACCTTATCGCTGTATGCCATCCCACTTCTCCATTTCAGAAATCTGTAAACTTAATCGTTAGAACCTGATCAGTGTCCGCCTTCAGCGGTGGCGGCCCACTGCACCTTGGTCAAATCCACACCCTCCTTCGCCAACTCGTACAACGGAGAGAGTTCGCGAAGCCGTTTCACGGTTTCGATGACGCGCCGCGCCACGTAGTTCACTTCTGCTTGCGTATTGAAGCGGCCAATCCCGAAACGGATCGAGCTATGCGCCAGGTCATCGCCCGCACCCAGTGCCTTCAGTACGTACGAAGGTTCCAGCGTCGCCGAAGTGCAGGCCGAACCGCTCGACACAGCAATATCGTTGATGCCCATCAGCAGCGACTCGCCTTCCACGTACGCAAAACTAATGTTGATGTTGCCGGGCAAACGATGCTCCATCGAACCGTTGACGTATACCTCGTCCAACTCGCTGAATATCTGGTCCTTCAACGAATCGCGCAACCCGCTAAGGTACTTCGTCTCCTGCTCCATCTCGTTCATTGCGATTTCGCAAGCCTTGCCGATTCCGACGATCCCCGGAACGTTCAGAGTCCCCGAACGCATCCCGCGCTCGTGTCCTCCGCCATCGATCTGGGCGACAAGTTGAACGCGAGGATTCTTGCGACGAACATAGAGAGCACCAACGCCCTTCGGCCCATAAATCTTGTGTCCGCTGATCGACGCCAGGTCCACGTTATCGGTGATCACGTTGAACGGAACCTTGCCCACCGCCTGCACCGCGTCGGTATGGAAGAAGACGCCCTTCTCGTGACACAGCGCTCCGATTTCGCGAATCGGCTGCAGCACGCCAATTTCGTTGTTCGCGGCCATGATGGTCACGAGAATCGTCTTCTCATCCATCGCGCGCTTTAAGTCATCGAGATCGATGCGGCCGTCCTTCTGAACCGGCAGATACGTCACTCGGAACCCATGTTTCTCCAGGCGCTTGCACGTATCGAGCACCGCCTTGTGCTCGGTCGCCTGCGTAATGATGTGGTCGCCCTTCTCGCGATACATCTCCGCGATACCCTTAATCGCGAGGTTGTCGCTCTCGGTCGCGCCGGAAGTGAAGATGATCTCCTTCGACGTGGCGCCAATCAGCTTCGCGATCTGTTCTCGGCCCTTCTCCACCGCCTGCTCTGCGACCCACCCAAACTCATGATTCCGACTGGCGGCATTGCCGAACGTTTCCGAAAAGTACGGGAGCATTGCTTCCAGCACACGCGGATCCACGCGAGTGGTCGCATGGTTATCCAGATAAATCGGCAGCTTCACACCTTCATTTGCCATAACCGCTTCGATCTCCTAAGCCGTGCTTATAAATCTTTTAACCTTCCGTGCCCACGTCCCTTCTTTTGAGAAGACATTGGGACACCCCGACCTTCAACGCAGCGTAATCAACTCCACCCGTGTATCGTTCTCGTGAGACTCCGTCATCTCCACCAGTGTCAGTTTGCTCAGAACTTCTTCAATCGTCTTGCTTACCTTCCGCAGTGGCCCACGAATATTGCAGCGTTGCTCCTGCTCACACTCCGAACCGGTCGAGCAGGACGTGATAAAGAGCGGTCCTTCAATGGCCCGAATAACCTCCAGTGCGCTGATCGCACCCGGATTCCGCGCCAGCGTGTACCCGCCGTTCGTGCCCTGCTGCGAAACCAGCAACTGGGCTTTGACCAGTTTCTGGAGGATCTTCGCCAGTGCCTCCTGCGGGATGCCATACAACTCCGCCAGGTCCTTGGCGCTGCATGCTCCCAAGTCGCCGTGCTCGGCCAGGTGCCGCATGGCAATCAGGCCGTAGTCAGCTTTCTTAGTGAGCTTCAGCATCGTCTGCTCTCATGATGCGGAACCCGTGGCTCAGGCTCCAAAAATCTACGACCAATTTGGTCGCATATTTAGAATAGATGCGCAGGCAGGAAAAATGCAAGGTCTTTAGCCTGTTCTTTTACGCCTAAGGCTAAGTTATTGAATACGTTATGGATTTACGACCAAAAAGGTCGGAGAAAAAATCGCAAAGCAATGAATCGTGGGCAGGGCGCCCACGATTCACAATCCACAATTAACCGTTGCCTTACTTGTAGCTCACCTTCATTCCATCCACGTACACCTTGTAGGGTGTCGCCGAGCCGTTCAGGTCGAGTTGAAATGCGTTCGTGAGATAGTGGCTCGTTCCGCCAACGTACTTCCCCGGATGCTTGATCCCGACAACGTGGCGCACTCCATCGATCGTCAACGCGTCATGCACGACAGAGGTTCCGTCCGTGTGGTACTCGGCAATGATGTGGTGCCACTTGTCCCCGGAGAAGCGAGTTAGCGAAATTCCGGTCGAATCCCACCGGCGAAGCACATAGTCAAAGATGCGCCATTGATTGCCGGCATAATTCGCCTGCCAGGCGAAGTTGTAAACGTATCCGTTTGCCTTTTGCTGGCATTCGAACTCGATCGCCTGCGGAGCATTCACATACTTCCCGGGCACATACAGGTAGAACTCATACCGCAAATACTGCACCGGCTTGGTTGGGCCGGGAGAGTCGCCGATGTACCAATAAGCGTTCTTGTACGTATACGATCCCCCAATAGAGAACGAGCTGGAACTACCATCCAGAGACGGGCTGCTGATACCGCGCGTCATGGAGTACGTTGCGGTTGCTCCGGTCGCGCCGGTATTTCCGCAATTCCCGCACGTCTGCCAGTCCGATTGTTCTTCGATACGGGTGAAGGTCGTCAGATTCGTTGTGCTCGACACCGTGACATACACCACCGACTTCCCATGGTTTCCCAGCGTGTCGGTCGCCTGCACGGCGATCCGGTGCGTCCCGCTGCTCAGACTCAGTGTCGTATTGACGTAGCTTGAATTAACGGTGTACTTAGCAGATCCGTCCACATAGATCTGTGTGTATTTGATTCCATTGCTGTCCGAGGCTTTCGCAACCACTTGCACCGAACTCGACACCGTGGAATTGTTGGCCGGTTGGCTGATTGTGACTGTCTGTGCGATCGAAGGGGTGGCGAGTGACACAGCTATCGCTGAGAGAAGTGCAACTATGAGTAAGACCTGCTTGCGACTGGTGTTTCGGGCAGAATCGGGGGATGCCAAAACGACCTCCTCGGGGGGCGGTGGAGTTACGCACAGGCAGAGGTCAGAGAGTCCAAGGTCTGCGCGGACGATCCGAGAGTAGTCGCTGGCCCAACAGAACTAAATGAGCCTTAGAACTTAGGTGGGCACCTGAGATTCCCTAGGGCCAGAGTACGAATCGTGGTAGCTGGTAATCAGGTGGACGGGAATCGGTACAATTACCTTGGTCGCGCCGCAAGCGGGACGCCGCCTTGCACCGCTAGAAATCGCAGCAAAATCGCATCGGCGCGCCTTAGAATCTCCCTATGCGACAATACACACCACGAGTCACAGGCAGTCTCTGGACCAAAGGCAAACTGGGTCTCATACTCGGGGCAATCGTCGTAATCGGGTTGCTCATTTGGGTCCCCGTAATCCGCTGGTTCCTCGCGATCAGCCTCATCGTCGGCCTCATCATGGCTGGAATCATCCGCTGGTGGAACGCGCACCACGAGGTCAAGCCCGAGGACGAGGGCGAAATCCGCCTCGGCCTCCTGGACGATGAAAAGAAAAAGTAAGCCGCGATGCGCTTTTTGGCTGCCGACGGTGGCATGATGGCACGTTCGCCGATGGCTCGTTTCCTAACCTTCTATTTCGATCCACCGCTTTAGTTCCATCCCGTCATCGTCCAATTCGAAGCTTCCCATCCGAATCCCATCCCCAATGATCCGGTGCGATTCCGGATCGCGCGCCACCCGCGTCACCCATTGATATCCAAGATCGAATTTCCTCGGCGTAAACCATTTCTGCGGCAGCACTTCGACCAGCCCGGCATGCGGGTAAAGCACGAAAACCGCCGCACTCGCCTCGTCCGCCGCCGTTGAAGGCAGCGCGGTGATGGTCAGCAACTCCGTCACGCTGTGGAACTCTTCCGGAAACTTGAACTCATGGGTCCCCGCTCCCATGGTCGTAGGAAGCGAGAATTCCGCGATTGGTGCTGTCGCCGCGTACATCCGTTCGCTTGAATTCTTGAACCATCCGGCGATCTCCTGGAAATCGAACACCTTCAGCGAATCCGGATCGAACGCCACAAACCGCAGGTTTCTCCCCTCCGGACACCACACCCCAAACGTATCGGAATTTATCTTGAAGGGGCGGCAGTATGTATTCAGTGCCAGCCGCGGTTGGTCCGCCTCGCCCGGAAGGTGCAGCGTGATCAGGTATGCCAGCTGTGACTCCGGGTTGTGGAACTGCCACTCGTACCCCTTGCCGCTCGCCCCCGTCGGCCTCGGAAATGTCTCCCAATACCACGGCGCCGGCCCCACCGTTGACGCAATCACTTCTTTCAACTTTTCATCGCTTGCCATCGCGAACCAGAATACCCTAGTGACTCTTAGAGTCCTTCGTTGTTAGCGAAAAAAAGAAACGCCCCGCATGTAGCAGGGCGTCCTTATGAATTCTTTGCCTTTGTGTCTCTGTGTCTCTGTGGTGAGCCGATCCTTTAAGCGACGACCCCTCTGGGCTTCACGTTCTCCCGAATGAACTTCACGATATCGTCCATCGGCGTTCCCGGCTGGAAGATTCCCGCCACGCCAGCCTTCTTAAGCCTCTCGATATCCTGGTCGGGAATGATTCCGCCGACAAGCACCAGCACGTCGTCCATCTTGTTCTGCTTCAGCAGGTCCATCACCCGCGGAACGATCGCATTGTGCGCGCCCGAGAGAATCGATAACCCGATGACGTCCACGTCTTCCTGCAGCGACGACGTCATAATCATTTCCGGCGTTTGCCGCAGCCCGGTATAGATCACTTCCATCCCGGCGTCGCGCAGCGCCCGCGCAATCACCTTCGCCCCGCGGTCGTGCCCGTCAAGTCCCGGTTTCGCCACCAGCACACGTATCTTGCGTTCAGCAGCCATAAGGGTTATTCGCATCACTCCTGTGTTCTGCCAATGATATCGCGTACTGGAACAATGCACAAAAACGGGCGGCAGGCCGTTTCCGTTCCGCACGTCGCCGCAGTTAGCAGACGTGGGCACGATGGTTTTCTAACTTTTATCTCTTCTCGGGTATTCCCGGTGGTTTAAGCGAATTCCCCGGTCCGCCCAGCGTCTCGGTCGCCACCGACGGCTCCGTTGCAGCTCCATCCGTCGGCAGGGGATAAATTCCCATCTTCCGCGCCGACGCCACATCGATCGTCAGCACTTGGTTGGGGTTTGTCTTCTTGAGCCAATTTTGCGCTCGCGCCTCTGCCTGTGCGAACGTACCTTTCGGCAGCACCGTCAGGTCGAGATACAGGATGTCCGGCGACTGCGGCCCCAGACGCACTCCCGTGAAGGCGTGTCCGGGAATGATCACCAGCACCGGATCCATGTCGAGGTTCTCGATCGCCGACGCGAACGCCACCGAGATATCCATGCAGTTCGCGGTGTTGAGCTGCAATGTCTCGCGCGGCAACCGAATCCTCTGCGACTCTCCGGCGAAGCCGCCGAACGTATAGATACTCGAAACGTAGCTGAACCCTGAGCGCTTCAGCGCCTTGAAAACCGCCTCTGCCTGCCGCTTCACCTGCGGCGGCAGCCGGTTTTCATATTTCGTGCTGATGTTGTAGCCCGGCATGCGCCCGTGATAGATGAACTGGTGAGCGCTCGCCACCAGCTTCAGCACCGCCGGATCGTGCGGCGTTACCCACCGCGCTACTACCTGCGCGTTTGCAAACTGCTTACCCCAGTAAAGGTCGTTGCCGCTGTGAATCAACACAGGCCGCGACTGCGCGAACATGATCGTCCCGCCGTCATCGAGCACCTGGACATGCAACCTGGCGTGCGCGATCTCTTGCAATTCGTACGCACGCGGCAGCAACTCCGGCGTGATGCGCAGCGTCGCGGTGCCCCTTCCGGCCACGACTTCCGTCTGCCGCAGCTTGCGGCTGTATCCCGGAATCTCCGCCGTGATCACCTGTACCGCCGGCGATTTTCCCGTATTGGTAATCGTCAATATCGCAGCGGGCCAGTAGTCGGAAGCTGACGCCGTCATCAGCGCCGGAAACAATTCGCCTCTTCCCGGCGTGTCCAGCCGATAGTCCATCAGCAGCGGCGAGACGCGATGCATCGGCGGCGCTCCATTGGCCACGGGCTTCGGCGCGGGCGCCACCGGGAGTGTCAATGTGAGTTCATGCACGTACCGCCAGAAGCCGAACAACGCCAGTCCCAGCACCACCGTCGTGAAGAAGAAGACCGCTGCGAGTCTCTGTGCCACCCGGTTTGAGACCTTTGTGAAGGGGAACATGCTGCACAGTTAGATGGCGAAAAAGCCGTGGTGGCTGCTGGTATAAGGTCCAAGGCGCAACGTACAGGAAAACCTGCACCTGTGCCCTGAACCTCAAGCCACACTCCGTGCTCCTCGGCGTCCATCGTGGATCGCCGCTTCGCGGCGGGTCCTGATGTATGCCGCCACGAACAGAACCCCCAACAGCAAATCCACCATGCTTGACGCTAAAACCGGCGGCGCAATGCGCCCATGCATGTAAAGCAACGTGCACGCAATCGGGAACGGGAACTTCTCCACCATGCAGGCAATCATCAGCGTCCGAAACCGCACCGGATCCTTCGCGATGATCAGGAACGCAACTTGCCACGCCAGTGCGACACAAATGAACCCGTAGAAATATTCGGGGTGAGTAATGGCAGGCGGATTCGTGAGACCGATTTTGTCTTCGAGAAAGAAGAGCGGGGTAAGAACGATGAATCCCCAGATGCCGGCAGCGGCAAAAACAATTTTTGCGAATCGCATACTCGAAAAGATAACCACGAAGGCCGCCAAGGTTCACGAAGTTGAGTCTTCTTCGCGTGTCTGCGCTTCCGTGGTTATCTCTTTTTTCCCGCCTTAACACCCTCGGCGTTGGTCTCTTCTAGGCGAACGCAGACTCTTCGTAAGTTCCATACACCTCGCGTAGCGCATCGCAGATCTCGCCCACCGTAGCGTACGCCTTCACTGCATCGAGGATTAACGGCATCGTGTTCACTGGCGAGATATTGCCGTTCGTCCCGGCCTTCGGTTCCTGTGCTGCCGCTCTCTTCAGCGCGTCCAGAGCGCGCCGGACATCGTCATTGTTTCGCCGTTTCTTTAATCCGCGCAGCTTGTCCATCTGCGCTTGACGAACGCTCTCATCGATGTAGAGAATCTCCGGCGGCTGTTCTTCAACGAGGAACTCGTTCGCTCCGACCGTGATCTTCTCTTTAGCTTCCGTCGCCCGCTGGAACTGGTAGCTCGATTCCGCCACCTCTTTCTGCGGATAGCCCTTCTCGATCGCCTTCACCATGCCGCCCAGAGCATCCAGTTTGTCGAAGTAATCGAATGCACCCTGCTCCATATCCAGCGTCATGCGTTCCACAAAATACGATCCCGCCAGTGGATCGACTGTCTGCGCCACCCCGCTCTCGTACGCAATGATCTGCTGCGTACGCAGCGATATCCGCGCCGCCTCTGCGGTTGGCAGAGCCAGCGCTTCGTCGTAGCTGTCTGTGTGCAGCGATTGCGTCCCGCCGAGCACCGCCGCCAACCCCTGGATCGCGACGCGCGCGATATTGTTCAGCGGCTGCTGCGCCGTCAGCGAAACCCCCGCTGTCTGGGTGTGGAACCGCATCAGTCGCGTGCGTTCCTGCTGCGTGCCAAAGCGGTCTTTCATCAGCCGGTACCAGATCTTCCGCGCCGCCCTGAACTTCCCAATCTCCTCGAAGAAGTCGTTATGCGAGTTGAAGAAGAAGCTCAGCCTCGGCCCGAACTCATCCACATCCAATCCCCGCCGCCGAGCCCACTCGACGTACTCCACGCCGTCATAGATCGTGAACGCCAGTTCCTGCAGCGCCGTCGAGCCCGCCTCGCGGATGTGATAGCCGGAAATCGAAATCGTGTTGAAGCGCGGCGTGAACTTCGATCCGAACTCGAAGGTATCGACCACCAGCCGCATCGACGGCGCCGGCGGGTAGATGTATTCCTTCTGCGCAATGTACTCCTTCAGAATGTCGTTCTGGATCGTTCCGGAAATCTTCTCCAGGTCCGCGCCCTGCTTCTCCGCGACTGCCAGGTACATCGCCCACAGAATCGAAGCCGGAGAATTGATCGTCATCGAAACCGTCGTCTTCTCCAGGTCGATGCCGTTGAACAGAATCTCCATATCCTCGAGCGAATCGATGGCGACGCCGCACTTGCCGACCTCCCCCTCGCTGAACGCGTGGTCGCTGTCGTAGCCCATCAGCGTCGGCAAATCGAACGCAACGCTCAAGCCGCCTGCGCCGTGCGCCAGCAATTCCTTGTAGCGCTGGTTCGTTTCTTCCGGCGACGCGAATCCCGAGAACTGCCGCATCGTCCACAGCCGCCCGCGATATCCTGTCGCGTGAATTCCCCGCGTATATGGCGGCTGCCCCGGATACCCGAGATAGTCTTCGTAGCTCCAGTCTTCGGGAAGATCAGCCGGGGTATACAGTCTGCGCACCGGCTTCCCTGAAATCGTCGTGAAGCGCGCGTGCCCATTCTCATCGACGTTAGTTCCTGTCGCCGCGCCAATCGGCCGTTCCGGAGCCTTCTCGAGCGTCTTCGCAAGCGTGCTCTCCGCCCAATGCTTCTCCGACTCCGCAGGATGACGGCCTTCGAACACGTCATTGATCGGGCTCTCGGCCGTACTCTTCTTCTTCATCTCAGCCATATTTTCACCGCCGACTATGCTTCGGATGCGCACCCCACGCCGCAGGCGAACCCCTCAGCATAAGAGATGTCCCTTAGCCGAGTAAAGCAGCGTCGTTGGCATCATCTGAACTAAGGTGCTGTTCTGGTTGCGCGCTCTCTGGCCCGGCACATAGAATCCAAAGGTGATGTCCCTCGTGTTCGCCCTTCTGATCATTGCTCTCACAGCCCTCACCGTCTTTCTGTTTTTCGGAATTCGGCTGGCGCTGAAGGTGCGAACTCTCCGCCGTGCCATGGATCCCAAGCATCCGGACCCGGTCGCGCGCGAGAAAGTTTTCCGCGACGTCGCACGCCGCGCCGGAGACCGCGTCCCTAACGAAGTCCATCTCCAGCCCGCCACCATGATCCTCTGGAAAGATGAGGACAAGTGGCGCCAGGCCTACAACGCTCTCGAAGGGCACGGATTCCGGCACGCCGGCAACTATCGGGTCGTCGAAATCGGTGTGGACGTCCAATTCCTCATCCATGACCGCGAGTGCCTCCTCGCCTGCATCTACAACCACCCCGTCGTTGGCGTCTTCATGGACCTCGTTACCCGCTACCAGGATGGAAGTTGCGTCACCTTCGCCAACCGCGAAGCCAGCGGTCTCGATCAGCACCCCTGCCTGCAGAACCGCTTTCTCGGCAACATCACTCCCGCGGAACTCGTTGACCGCACCCTTACCGAACGCCCGCAGCAGCCCATGTGCGAAGTCTGCGATGCCGATCTCGCCCCCGACTTCTGTCGCGTCTGGAAGGAATACAAAGAGTGGCGTAATAAGCGCGGAACCACCGCCGAAGAAGTCGAACGAATTTACGCCCGCCTCCACGAAACCCAGCAGCAAAAAGCCAAAGAAACCTCCGCTGGCAGCAATTAGCCTGATTACCAGATGCTCATCGTCATTCCGAGCGCAGCCGCGCAGTCTTTGCGCGGCGAAGTCGAGGGACCTGCATTTCTTTCCATGGCGGAGAAAAGGCCCGGTTTTTCCACCGGGCCTGTTTGAGTCTTTCCGTTGCCCACGTCTGCCGTAGTCGGCAGATGTGGGTACCAACCTTACTGTGGATTTGGCGGATTCTGAGGCGGAGTCGCCTGCGGCTGCTCCGTCGTCGGTGGAACCGTCTGCTGCGGCGGAGTCTGCTGTTGCATCTGCTGCTGTTCCTGCTCCGGCATCCGCTGCTGCTGGCCTTCCGGCGAGTTCACGTTCACAACGCCAGGAATCATCGGTACGCTCGATATTTTCCCGATCGCCGCGTCGCTCAGCACGATCCCGAGCTTCTGCAGGGTAGTTCCCGTCACCTGGTCCAGCGTCACGCGCGCCTTCTCGTAATTCGTCAGCGCCGTCACGTAGTTCACTTCCGCCTGGGTCAGCGTCGTCTGCGCCTGCAGAACCAGCGTGTTGGTGGAAGCGCCCAGCGCGTACTTCTTCTGTTCCGCATCGAGCGACTGGATTGCCAGCTCGCGGTTCGCTTTCGCTGCATCGACCGCCGCTTTATTCTGCTGAACCGCGTATGCTGCGTTCCGAACCTGGATGTTGATCTGGCTCTCAAGTTGGTGCTGGAGCAATTCGGCCTGCCGATATTCCAATTGCGACCGAACCTGGTCCGCCTGCGCCGTGCGATTTCGGATAGGGATGAGCAATTGCAACGCAACTCCCTTATCCGGATAGCTGCCACTGAAGGTATCCGAAAGGGCAGAGCCGATCCCCGTAATCGGACACGGAGAACCATCTGGCAGAACGCATGCTGTGGGCTTCAGCGGGTTCGGAACACCAGAAATTGCCGAGCCACCATAGAATCCGTAGAGATCCAGTGTTGGCAGTAGCGCATTCTTGGTCGCCTTGCGCGAGATATCTCGGTTCTTCAAATTGATACGCTGCGAATTGATATCCGGCCGCAGCCTCAACGCTTCGTTTACCAATTCATCTACCGGCAGCAGCGTTTCCTCCGTCACTACCATCGTGTCCGTCGGAATTACTGGGGCTGTCGCCAGCGTGGGGTCCGACAGGTTGCGCGTGATGGCGTTCTTCATCAACAGTTGTTCGAGTTGAAGGTTGGTCTGCGCCACAATCAGGTTCTGTTGCGCCGACGCCACAGCCGACTGCGCCCGCACCACTTCGATCGGCGCCAGCGTTCCGATCTGTACCTGCTTCTGGTTGTCAGAGAGCGTCTTCTCGGCCAAAGCCAGCGACCGCTGGTTCACCAGCAGATTCTGATAAGCATTGACCATGTCCCAGTAGATATCCTCGATCTGCGTAACCGTGTACATCACCTGGTTCTCAAACGCGAGGTCGGCAATTTGCTTGTTATTTCCGGCGGCCATGATGTTACGCCGGTTCACGAACAGGCAGCATCCGGACAGCAGGTGCTGTCGCAATTGCAGGCGGAAATTACTGTTTAACTGAGGGTTAAAGTCGTTTACGCGGCTGTTCGACGTAGTTCGAGAATTGTCGAACGTGAAATTCATCAGCGTGCCGGTCTCGAATCCCTGCGAATAAGCAAAGTTCGCGGTCGTCGTATTCTGGTTCGAAACCGGTTGGCCGGTGAGCAGCGTGAACGCGTTCGGCGTATTCGCGCGCTCCATCTGGAAATTGCTCGTCACGATCGGATCAAACGAATCGATTGCCGGCCCCGCGCCTAGCGTCGAGGACACGATGCCGCCCGCACCAGCGCCCGCCCCGCCCGCGCCCGTCGAGGTTCCGCCTGCGCCGCCACCCACGTTCGTCGCTCCCGTTCCGCCCGGCGTATTCGCCACCAGTCCCGTATTGACGCCTCGTGGTGCCGCGCCCGACTTCACGCGCAACAGGTCCGTATCCGCAATGTCGTTGTTGTACCGCGAAATCGCCAGGTCCAGGTTGTTCTCCAGCGCCAGCGCGATCGCGTCGCTCAACGAGAGCATCAGCTTTCCGTCCTGCATCAACTGATCGATTCGCGGCGAGTTCTTCAGGACCGGCGGCGGTACCAATCTCGGCTTGTACGGACCGATAACGCTCAAGATGCTGGCGCCTTTGGAGTAGTCCGTGCCGCTGGTATGCAGATCCAGTGTCTTTGTCGGCAACTGGTCTATCTCCTTTGCCGCTTCCGATTGTGCCTGTGGCTTAGGTCCTTCCGGCAATTGCGCTTGGCCCTGCTGGCTCTGTTGCGCAACCAGCGGCACCGCGGCCAAACTTGCCAATGCGAACACACCCAACGAAACGAATCGCGAAACTCGCATGAATAGCTCTCCAGATAATGATGGCTGTACTGAAAAACGAACGACTTCCCCGGCTGCCCGATTGCTTACAGAATTGGCGGTGGGACTTTCCGCTGCTCTAGATACGAAGACGACCGTCCGTAAGTTCCAAATCAGCAAACGGCTCGACCACCCGTTCGCGCAAAGTCAGTGGAAAATGACATACTATACGACCGCAACCCCCAATGCATTCCTTCGCTGCTGGTGCCCCACCCCTGCCACAGTCGGCAGACGTGGGTTACCTCGATACAATGACGTTCGAGACCCGGCAAATTCGACATGGCCCGCAATCTCAAATTGACGATCGCCTACGACGGCTCAGAATTCCATGGATGGCAGATTCAGCCCGGCCTTCCAACGGTGCAGGGAATTCTCTCCGAAGTCATTGGACGCACTACCGGCGAAAAGGTCCTTCCACAGGGCTCCGGACGCACCGATACCGGCGTCCATGCGCGCGCCCAAGTAACCAGTTTTACGACCGAGAGCACCATCCCGCTCGTTAATTTTCGTAAAGTCCTCAACGACCGCCTTCCCGACGCGATCCGGGTGTTGTCGGTCGAAGAAATGCCGCCCGATTTCCACGCACGACACTCCGCTGTATCCAAGACGTACGAATATCGAGTTTATTGTGGCGAAATCGTCCCGCCGTGGCTGGCGCGATATGTAACTCATCACCCCTGGCCACTCGATCGCGACGCCGTCTTCGGCACTGCGCCATTCATCCTCGGCGAACACGACTTCACATCCTTCGCCGCCGTCGATCCCGATCGCGGTACGCGTTCCGAAGAGGACGACGACCAATTCGCGCTCGACGCCGGCACGCGCATCGCTCCGAAGCACGCAACAAACATCCGCACCATCTTCGAAAGTTCCTGGCGCCACGAAGGCGACGAAATCATCTATACCGTGCGCGGCAACGGCTTCCTGCACCACATGGTACGCAACCTCGTCGGAACGTTCTTAATTATTGGTAAAGGAACCTGGCAGCCCAAGGACATGAAACGAATCCTCGCCGCCCGAGACCGCTCCGCCGCCGGCCCCACCGCCCCCGCGAACGGCCTCTGGCTCATGGGAGTGGAGTATTAGGTTTTTTGTTTTGAAGAACACCCTTCCGTGCCCCACGTCTATCGCAGCTAACAGACGTGGGCACGATGCACTATGGGTTACACGCTTTGATGGGGCACGGCTTTAGCCGTGCCGAATAAGGCTTCTAATGTTTCTTGTCATTCCGAGGGGGCTTCAGTCCCCGAGGAATCTGCTTTTAAAAACCTATATGACCACCAGCACCATCGACATCAGAGCCAAGCTCCTCAACCGCAATCCCGCCACCGGAGAACTACTCTCCGAGCATCCCATCGCCCCTGCCGACGAAGTCCGTGCCTCCGTCCTCCGCGCCCGCGCCGCACAGCCCGCATGGAACGCCCTCGGCATCAACCGCCGCATCGCTGTCCTCCGCAAATTTCAGAAACTGCTGCTGCGCGACCGCGAATCTCTCGCGCGAAAGATCACCGCCGAAGCCGGAAAGCCTCTCGTCGAATCTCTCCTCTCCGAGGTCATCGTCGCCCTCGACGCCGCTCGTTTCTGCGCCGAGAACGTCCATCGCGCCCTGCGCGTCGAAGCCGTCAACCATGGCAATCCCGTTCTCCGAAAACGCGCACGATTGATTTACGAACCCGTCGGTGTCCTCGGCATCATCTCGCCCTGGAACTACCCCTTCTCGACTCCCACAACCGAAACCCTTGCCGCGCTCGTCACCGGCAACACCGTTGTCCTCAAGCCTTCCGAACTCACGCCCACGTCCGCACTCGAACTGCAGCGGTTGTTGCATGAATCCGGCGTCCCCCGTGACGCTTTCGCCGTTGTCCTGGGCGATGGCTCTACTGGCGCCGCCCTCATCGAATCTCCCATCGACAAGTTGATCTTCACCGGAAGCGTCGCCACCGGTAAGCGTGTCGCCGAAGCCGCCGGTCGCCGCCTGCTTCCGGTCGTACTCGAACTTGGTGGCAAAGATCCCATGCTCGTCCTCGACGATGCCGACGTCGAAGTAGCCTCCAGCGCCGCCGTCTGGGGGGCCATGATGAACGCCGGCCAGACCTGCCTCTCTGTCGAGCGCTGCTACGTCCACCGGAAAATTTTCGATTTGTTCGTCGCTGCCTGTGCCGAAAAGATTCTTCGCCTCAAAGTCGGCAACGGCGCCGATCCCGCAACCGATGTCGGTCCCTTGATCTCGGAAAAACAATTGCAGATTGTGGAGTCGCAGATTGAAGACGCGCGCTCTCGCGGCGCCAAAATCCTCGCTGGCGGCAAGCGCCTTACCGAACTAGGCCCCAACTTCTACGCCCCCACGCTCATCACCGGCGTGACGAGCGAAATGCGCATCATGCAAGACGAAACCTTCGGCCCCGTATTACCAATCATTCCGTTCTCGACCGATACCGAAGCCGTGCGGCTCGCCAATGCCTCCGAGTTTGGCCTATCCGCAAGCGTCTTCAGCAAGAACAACACGCGCGCCGAAACTATCGCCCGTCAACTCCACGCCGGCGCCGTCCTGGTCAACGACGTAGTCGTGTCCTTCGCCATCCCCGAGGCCCCTCACGGCGGCACTCGCGTCAGCGGCATCGGCCGCACCCACGGCCTGCTCGGCATGCGCGAAATGCTCAACCCCAAGTACATCGCCACCGACTCCATCCCCGGAATGAAGAAGGTCTGGTGGTACCCCTACGGTGCAGCCTTCACCCGCCAGATGAGTGCTTTCGCGGACCTGCTCTTCAGCAAAACTTCGGCACACCGTATTAACGCCGCTATCAAATCCTCTGCGTCTTTGTGGAGAAGGAAACTCTAGACCGCTGCCCATTTTTTATTCGGCAGACCGCTTCAAGACTGCGGGCTTGCAGTGGTCGTCGTGAATAAATTCATCCTTCCAAATTGGTTCCCCAGGTCTTGCCGCCGTCCGCGGAAACGCCTGTTCCCACTTGGCGACCACCTTCGAGCCCTGGCATTGATAGTCCGGAGGGTCGTTTTGCATTACAGTCTGTGGGCTTCGACTCTTCATTACTCGCTACTCGCTACTCGCTACTTCTTTCGTTACAATATGCTCGTTGCACAAGGATTCCCCGTGTCCACAACGCCGTCTATGACCCCTGACGTACCTCCAGCTTCCGAACCGAACACCGATCCCCAGCTTGCATCCGAGCAGTTGCCGAACCACAAAGTTCGCGTCAAGAAACTTCATCAGCGCTCCTGCAACCTGAAGGACGAGAAGAACAAGATGTGCGGTGGACACCTGAAACGCTGGTTTTACGCCAGCGACCGCGTTGAGCAGGAATGTGGCGACGTCGTAAAGGCCTGGGGCCCGGACCGCGAAGTCTATCGTTGTGAATACTGCAAGACCTTGTATCTGCCGAACGCGGAAGAGAATCGCAAGAACGTAGCTGGGGTGGGCATGACGTCCGTCTTCGGACTCACCGTCCCGCCCAAGGAAGAAAAGAAGTAGTTACATGCGCGTGGGGCGCATCACTTAGACGTCTCCGTGCCCCACGTCTGCCGCGGTTAGCAGACGTGGGCACGATGCACTGTGGGGAAGAGGATTTCCGGCCTTTAGGCACTTGTTGGTGCCCCACATCTGCCGCAGTTAGCAGATGTGGGTATAGCGCATCTAAGTTTTCCGAGGGTGGCGCGTGTCCGTTAACACTTCCGACCTCATCTACGACTGGAACAAAGTCTTCGCTCGCGCGGTCCTGCCGAAAAAGCCCGTTCTGCTCGACGACGAATCTCTCCGCGACGGCCTGCAATCGCCATCGGTTCGCGATCCCACGATCCCCGAAAAACTCGAGATCCTTCATCTCATGGAGTCGCTCGGCATCAACATGCTCGATGTCGGTCTCCCTGGCGCCGGCCCGCGCGCCTTCGAGCACTCGCTCGCCATCGTCCAGGAAATCGCCCGCGCCAAGTTGAAGATCCGTCCCAACTGCGCCGCCCGCACGCATGAAAATGATCTCCGCCCTCTCGCCGAAATCCAGCAGCGCGCCGGAATCCCCGTAGCTGCCGCCATGTTCATCGGCTCCAGCCCCATTCGCCGCTACACAGAGGGCTGGGATGAAAACTTTCTTCTGACCACGACAGAAAAAGCCGTGCGCTTCGCGCGCACCAACAACATCGAAGTCATGTACGTCACCGAGGACACCACGCGCTGCGATCCGCAGATGGTGAAGAACCTCTACTCGGCCGCGATCAGCAACGGCGCAACCGCCATCGTCGTAACCGACACCACCGGTCACGCAACTCCCATGGGAGCCCTTGCACTCGTTCGTTACGTCGTTGATGAAGTCGTGAAACCGAGCGGCGCCGACATCCGTATCGACTGGCACGGTCACTGCGACCGCGGCTTCGGTATCTCGAACGCCATGGCCGCACTCGTCGGCGGCGCCGAATGCGTTCACGCCACCGCCGTCGGCATCGGCGAACGTGTCGGCAACGTGCAGATGGACCAGATGCTCGTGAACCTCAAACTCATGGGCATCGAACCCTGGGCGAACCAGGACCTCACGCCGCTGAAAACCTACTGCGAAAAAGTCGCTAAGGCCGTCGACCTTCCCATCCCGAAGAACTATCCCGTCTTCGGCGCCGACGCCTTCCGCACCGCCACCGGCGTCCACGCGGCGGCCATCATCAAGGCCTTCAAGAAAGATGACGTCGAACTTGCCAACACCGTCTACTCCGGCGTCCCCTCACAACTGTTCGGCCTCGAGCAGATCATCGAAATCGGCCCCATGAGCGGCAAATCCAACGTCACCTACTGGCTGGAAAAACGCGGCATCGCGCCAACCGACGAACTCGTCGAAGCCATCTTCACCCGCGCCAAGCAGAGCGACCGCACCCTAACCGAAGCCGAAATCATGGACATCTGGGCGAGAGTGACAAACATGGTCCGTGCCCCACGCCTGTCGTAGTTAACAGACGTGGGCACGATGCACTCTGAAACAAGCAGATCCCAGGTGCGCACCATTCCAAGAAGGACCCTTTGTTTCTCTCGATTTCACTACCTGATCTCTGAATGCTGTTTGCTGAATGCTGACTGATCGCCGTACCATACTCTCTACTCGAATGCCGATCTTCACTCGCTCCAACCCGGAACCCCCGCGCGACGATCGTTCCGCTCCCGATCAGCAGATCGCGCGTCTCGCCGAGCTCCGTCTCGTGCATGAGACCATGGCCTGGTTCCGACGCAACGAGCACCGCATCGCCGAGTGGCAACTCGCCGTTACGGCAATTCCCGCAGCTCCCTTTGGCGAAGAGCAACGCAGCCGCTGGATGCGCGACCGCTTCGAAGAGATCGGCCTCCTCGAAGTCCATCGCGACGAACTCGGCAACGTCTTCGGCACGCGCCCCGGCACCGACCCCGAAACGAAGTTCCTCGCCATCTCCGCCCACATGGACACCGTTTTTCCCGCCGGCACCCCGCTCGACGTCCGTCGCGAAGGCGAGCGTCTCCGCGGTCCGGGCATCTGCGACAACGGCGCCGGACTCGTCGCCCTCCTGGCGCTCGCGGCCGCGCTGCACGAAACCGGCATCCAGCATCGCCACCCCATCGTCTTCATCGGCAACGTCGGCGAAGAGGGCGAAGGCGACCTGCGCGGCATGCGCCACATCTTCTCGCAGCAGCGCTGGCGCGAGAGCATCGAGCGCGTGCTCGTCCTCGACGGCGCCGGCATCGACAGCATCATCGCCGAAGGCCTCGGCTCGCGCCGCTTCGAGGTCACCGTCGAAGGTCCCGGAGGCCACTCCTGGAGCGACTTCGGCGTTCCCAATCCCATCGTCGCGCTCGGCCGCGCCATCGAGCACTTCAGCCGCACGCCGCTACCCGACTCGCCCAAAACGACATTCAACATTGGCGTCATCTCCGGCGGAACCTCGGTCAACTCCATTCCGCAATCCGCCTTCATGCGCGTCGATCTCCGCTCCTCCGCCGCCGAAGAGATCGACCGCCTCGAGTCCGCCCTTCGCGCCGCCATTGAAGACGCCGTAGAAGAAACTCGCGCGACGGTTCGCGGCCGCGCCCCTCTGCGCTACGAGATTCGCATGGTCGGCAACCGTCCTTCCGCCGATCTCCCCGCCAACTCGCCGCTCATGCAGACGGTTCGCGCCGTCGATGCCCATCTCGGCATTCGCGCCAAGGTCAACCGCGCCTCCACTGACGCAAACATTCCGCTCTCGCTCGGCATCGAGGCGCTCGCCATTGGCGGCGGAGGCTCCGGCGGCGGCGCCCACACCCTTCACGAATGGTTCGAACCCGCAGCCCGCGACCTCGCCCTCAAGCGAATCCTGCTCACCACGCTCGCACTCACCGGAGTCCCCGAATGAAGCCACTGCTCGCGCTTCTCCTGATATTTGCAGGACCTTTCGGTGCCCCACGTCTGCCGCAGTCAGCAGACGTGGGCACGATGCACTCTCAAGACAAGATGCCGGAAACCAAAGTCAACGAACCCGCCGACACAATCTTCCTCAACGGCAACATCTGGACAGGTGTACATCAAGGCAACGCGATCTCCACCGCACAGGCTCTCGCCGTGAAGGGTGATCGCATCCTCGCCGTCGGCACCAACGACGAAGTCCGCAAGCACAAAGACAAGGACACCAGGGTCATCGATCTCGGCGGTCGCTTCGTCATGCCCGGCTTCAACGATGCTCACCTTCACCTCAGCGGCGGAGGGTTCGAGAAACTCAACGTCGATCTCACCGGCACCAAGTCGCTCGCCGAGATGAAGCAGCGCATCGCCGCCCGCGCTAAGGCGACTCCCGCAGGCCAGTGGATTCTCGGCCGCGGCTGGGATGAGACCAAGTGGACCGAGCAGGTCTTGCCCACGCGCCACGACCTCGACGCCGTCACCGGCGATCATCCTGCGATCTTCGGCCGCGTCGACGGCCACAGCGCTGTCGCAAACTCCGCTGCGCTCAAACTCGCCGGAATCGATCGCAATACTAAGGACCCGACTGGCGGCAAGATCGACCGCGACGCCTCTGGCGAGCCCACGGGAATCCTCCGCGAGAGCGCCGGGAACCTCGTCAGCGCCAGGATTCCTCCGCCGACTCCCGCGCAAGTCCGCAAGGCCATGGAACTCGCCCTCGCCGACGCCGCGCAGTGGGGTCTCACCAGCGTCCAGAGCCAACTCCTCGACAACCGCGAATGGGCCGATTTCCTCGTCTGCGAGGACCTCGAGCGCGAGGGCCATCTCACCGCGCGCGTCACCATGTGGCTTCCGTTCGATCTCCCACTCGCGACCATCCAGCAGTGGCGCGCGCACCACTCCGCCACCGACCCCATGCTGCACACCGGCATGCTCAAGGCTTACATGGACGGCTCGCTCGGCTCGCATACCGCGGCCCTGCGCGAACCCTACTCCGACGAACCCTCCAACAAGGGACTCGCCGAGTGGGACCAGTCCAAGCTCAACCGGATGGCCGAGGAGCGCGCCGCAGCGGGCTTCCAACTCGGCTTTCATGCCATCGGAGATCGCGCTGCCGACATGGCGCTCGAAGCGTTTGCTTCCGCCGATCGTTACCTGCGCGAGCATGATCGCGCCGACGTTGCTCGCAACCAGCGCTACCGCATCGAGCACGACCAGGTCATCGAGCCCGACCAGTTCGCGAAATACAAGGCGCTCGGCGTGATTGCCTCGGTTCAGCCGAACCATCTGCTCACCGACATGAATTGGGCGGAGAAGTACATCGGCGCCGCGCGCGCGAAGACGTCCTATCCGTGGCGCAGCTTCCTCCAGGACGGCATCGTCCTCGCCTTCGGGACCGATTATCCGGTCGAGCCGCTTACGCCGTTCCGCGGCATCTACGCGGCGGTCACGCGTAAGAACGAGGCAGGAACGCGCGAGTATTTTCCCGAGCAGAAGCTGACCATCGACGAGGCCCTCGAAGCCTACACATCAGGTTCTGCCTACGCCGAATTCGCCGAGCGCGACAAGGGCCAACTCAAACCCGGAATGCTCGCCGACTTCGTAGTCCTCGACCGCGACCTGACCAAAATCCCGCCACACGAAATCCTCGGAACCAAGGTGTTGAGGACAGTGGTAGGAGGAAAGACAGTTTACGAACACCATTGACGATTGAACTGCACTTAACAACGATTGCTGATTGCTTCTCTTTGTCATTTCGCCATTTGCTTTTCATTCGTCAATGAGAAAATCGTCACTCGTCAATTTCTTCTAATGTCTCGTTCCCTCAAAGCGCACCTGCTCCTCGTCTTCGTCACCTTCGTCTGGGGAGCGACGTTCGTCTCCATCAAGGAGGCGCTCAACAATTCCTCGCCGCTCACGTTCAACGCGGTTCGCATGGCGCTCGCCGCCGTGGTGCTGCTCGCCATCTTCGGCCGACACCTCCGCGGCGTCTCCCGCGGATGCGTGCTCTCGGGCATCATCGTCGGCGTCTTCCTCTGGCTTGGCTACGAGTTCCAGACGCCCGGCCTGCAATACACAACCGCGTCCAAGTCGGCGTTCCTCACCGGAATGTCGGTCGTGCTCGTGCCGTTGTTCCTGACCATCTTCTGGCGCAGGCACATCAACCGCTGGTCGCTCTTCGGTGTCGCGGTCGCATTCCTCGGCCTTTACCTGCTCACGATTCCCGGCGGCAGCGCGGGCTTCAGCAGCATCAACCGTGGCGACCTGCTGACGATCTTTTGTGCGATCGCGTTCACGTTCCAAATCATCTTTGTCGGACGCGCAACCCAGCGCTACCCGTTCGCGCCCATTGTTACCATCGAGGCCCTGACCTGCGCCCTGCTCATGGCCGTCTCCGCGCCGCTCGTCGAGCACCCGCACATCGCGTTCACGTCGCAGGTCGTCTGGGCCATCCTCATCACCGGACTGCTTGGAACCGCGCTCGGATTCGGCGCGCAGGGCTGGGCACAGCAGTTCACCCCGCCCACGCACACCGCGCTCATCTTCTCCCTCGAACCGGTCTTCGCGCTCATCACGTCCTACATCGTGATCGGCGAGCGCCTGGGCCTGCGCGCCACCCTCGGCGCCGCCCTCATCCTCGGCGGAGTGCTGCTGAGCGAGGTGCTCGGAGCAGTAATACAGCCGGCGAAGGAACTGGCGGAAGAAACGGGAGACTGAAATCGTGCCAACGGGCAATCGTGCCATCGTGCCATCGAGACCCACCCCCTAGTTTTGCGGTGGTTTCGTTTCAGTGAGTTGCGGAAATTTTCCCGGAAGATCTATGTAGGCCTTTGGGTTAAATCCCAAAATACAGTGCGCGTAAGAGTTAGTGTCGGTTTTTGAGGTGTCATCCTGAACGCAACGACGTGAGTCGCGGAGCCGAAGGACCTTTTGTTTCTCTTCGGAGGGCACGATCTGTCGTCGCGCTTCGGCGCGACTCGGGGGAAATTTTCCGTTGCGTTCCCCGCAGTTACCTGCGGGGCTACTTTCTCGGAGCGAGGTCGGGGCGGTCTCGGGGATTGGGGTGGTGTCGAGGGCGGTGGCTTCGGTCGGGGAAAATGCAGGTCCCTCGACTACGTCGCTGCGCGACTCCGCTCGGGATGACGAGTCAGTCGTTACGTCAGGAACAGTTCCAGCTACTTCAGGGTTGTCGCGGACGAGACGGTCGCCGACGCGGTGGTAGCCGGGGACTTTGGGGAGTTTGCGGCAGTTGCGAGGGGAGAGGCAGTCGTCTTGTTTGGGGCAGGCGGAACACTTCTCTTTGGCGGGGCGCATGGCTCGGGCGCGTTCCATTTCGAGTTCGAGGTCGAGTTCGGGACATTCGCGGACGGCTTCGCTGGGGCAGAGACCGACACGAGGAATCTTGGCCTGGAGGGCTAGTTGGAGCGAATAGAGCAACGCCTTGCCCATTTTGACTTCGATGCGCTGGTCGAGGAGTCCGCGCTGGATTTCCATGATGGAGAGCAGGATGGCTTCGGGGCCGTCGAGGAGTGGGAGTTCGATGCCGCTGTTTTTGTTCATGCCGATGGGGCCGCCGAGGCGGACACGGCGCTGGTCCCGGCGCTGCCACTGGTAGTGGAAGTAGCAGAGAGTGTGGTGGCGAAGTGCCGGGGAGCCGCATTTTAGGCCGTTGGTTTTGATGTGGCTGCATAGGCGAAGTTGGGGCATGGAGATCTCCTTGGTGCGAGGTGCGAGGTACGAGGTAAGGCGTCACAGGTCGCAGCTCGCAGGTCGCAAAACAGTCGAAAGTCGAAAGATAAAGTCGAAACGTGAAGACGAGAGAGGGCGAGCCCAATACGTGGGTCTTGGGTGGGCGTCGGCCGCGGCCGTGTACCGCAGCGACGAGGTCGGGATGAGAAAGAGCGGATGCCCCAACGAAAAGCCCCACCCTCTCGCCAACTACGGGCGAGAAGGGTAGGGCGCCATCGGGGTAGGGCACAAAAGCTTGCGGCGCCCGCTGGGGGCGCCGCTCGATGGACTGTGTCCAGAACAATTGTACAACGTGGGGTCAAGGGTGTCGGTGGTTGGGGATGAGGAAAATTTTCGGGGAGTTCCAAAATGGGAACAGCCGGTTCGCGATAGCTGCTTGAGAGATCGTCTTCTCGTATCCGGAGTTGCCGGAATAGATTGCGGTATGCCCTGATATCACTCGCAATCGTGGAACTTGGCTGTTTTCGGGCGTAGAGTGGTCGGCATGAGTCGCATACCCTCTGGCTTAAACTTGTGTTTGCTCCTTCTGGTCTGCTCCCTTCTTGCGTTCGGTGCCGAGCCACTGCCCGACCTTGGCGCACTGGTGCCTAAGCCGCTCCTGAAGATAAGCAACGACCAGCGCCGTCTATGCATGACCCATCCCGCGCAACTTGATCCGTGTTTTGAACACGCCTTTGATGGGGTGCTATACACAGTTGCATACGACGCACAGTCGAAGCGTGTGACGTATATCTACACCAAAGACAGGAGTTTCAGAACAGCAGACGGCTTGAAAATGGGCGATGAGATCGCAGTTTCGGAGAAGACTGTCAATGCGATTCCGTATTGGGAAATCTTCGGTCCTAGTGGGAGTGATGGGTGGAAACCGATCATTGGCTTCAATGGTGAGGTTAAGCTCCAAGACGGTAGTGTCCTAAACCTCTGGGGCAAGAAGAATGGCAGTAGTACTGGAGTGGCGACAATCGAAGGCTTCGCGAAGGGGCCAAGGCGTCCGCAGAATTCATAAGTGACGTGAAATCGCATTCTGTCTCCTTGGCTGACACCGCTTCAAGGAATTAGCGTCGGGCGCTTGTCTACCCGGCGCTTACGCCGCCGGGTGCTATCATGGTTCGCCGCGACGCGGCTGATTTCTCGAGCATATCAAGCGGCTCGGTCTGCGGATAGATGGTGGGAAATCGTCATCCCATAATCAATCCTGATTCAGGAGTTCCCGTTGAAACTCGACAACGTTGGCGAAGTGATAGCAGAGCGGAAACTCTCAGTAGTAGGCAATCCCTCACTCACAGCCATTGTTCGCATGGGAAAGCCCAGACCTTTACCAGATGCTAATGGCGATGACTCCTTCTGTCCGGTCCAGATCGTCGGCGTCGGCAGTGAGCGTGTGACGTATGCCGCTGGTGTGGACGCGTTCCAAGCAATACAACTTTCAATGAAATTGATCAGCTTAGAACTGTTCATAATCAAGCGAGATTGCGGATACGAACTCCGATGGGAAGGCGACGACGACGGCGGTTTGGGCTTTCCACCGATAGATAGTTTGCGATAAATCGGCATCTCCTAAACAATCCACACGGCGCAAATGCGAATCATCGTCTCGCACCCGGGTTTTCGGTGCGTTCGGCAATTGCGAGGATGCGTTCCCGCACAGCATCGTATGTCGGCGCACCATCGAAGAACTGAATTGCGCCACCCGTGCCGTCAGGCTGAGCCACATCAAGAGAAAACTGTCGCTCACCTTTGGCTGCCAGGTCGGGATGCTTTTCCTTGAAGTAAACCTGAAGGCCATCGTCGCTGTTGAGCTGGATTGTGAGAGTTGCCTTTCCCGAAGGGTCAAGAACCTGCGCGTACAAATGGGTTTTCATGACCCCCCAAGGCCGCAGAGCATACCAGATCCCCACAGTGCCGCCGCTCTTCAGGCTCTGGTGCTCCAGCAGAAAGAAGTCGAGTTTTCCAATAGGCGAATCGGGAGCCTGGTTGTGAAGTTCAGTGAGCGCACTGATCTCAGCTTCTCGCTCCGCCGGTTGCCCATTTTCTGCGTAGGCCCGAGCTAAGAGCGTTCTCGCCAGACAGTCGCTGCCGTCGTGTTCTTGGAGAGGCTTCAAGAGGGTTATCGCGTAGGCGCGGTCTCCCGCGAAGAGCGCGGCCTCGGCTGTCATTTCCGCCATCACGCTCTGTATGGGAGTATGCTGCGGCAACTGCGCCAGCAGACCACGCAACTCTCGAAACGCGTCGGCATAGCGACCTGCCGCGAGCATGTCCTGCGACTTCAGGAATAGTTTTTTCTGGTTTCGATTCAACTGTCCTAACGAGCCGGGAGCCTGTTCGCAACGAGTTATCGGCCCCTGCGCGGCGAGGTTCGTCTGGATGAGCAAGAGAGCGGATATCAGTACCGTTGCGCGGAGCAATCGCGTGATCAGCATGGCCCAAAGTATATCCGCCAAGTACCGTAAGTACCGAACTCGTCCTGTCGATATGCCATAGGCCGGATCGCGAATCCGGCGTTGAAAGGCCTGGCTGGACGGAGTCGCGCCTACGGCGCTGTGCGCCGGTAAATCGCAATTTTCGGGTTTCTTCCGACCGGAGTTTTCTCCGAAAGAACTACCCCGCCCACGCGGAGCTTGGACGGGGCACCCGGTTCACTTCTGGGGAACGGGTGACCAAAGTGCGATGAATTATCGTTTTTGTTCCGGTTCCGGAACGCAAAGGCTTTTTTGTCGAAAGCACGCGCAACTGCGGGTACATTCGGAGAATACAGAATTCTTAAGGTCGAACCAATGAAAGGCTTCCAACGGATTCAGGTATTCATTCTGTTTTTCGGAACAATGCTGCTGGTTAGTGCTTGCGGAGATTCTGGGAAGACGAACCCCAGCTACAACTGGAAGGGCGCAGCTGGCAACGTTTCTGTCTCCGAACTTGTGGCGCAAGACAAGGACAACAACGTCGAGAAATTTCCTATCGGTTTCAATGCAACGAGTACGTGGACTGGGATGATGAGTTATATGAACAACACTCCCGGCTCGATGATTATCGGCGGCGTAGTTGTCCCCTCGTCCGGTTCGGAGGCGGGATTCTACTTCGATCCAAACACGACCACGTACACCACGGGCGGAGCCCCGGAATGGGTCACAACAGTCGATCAAATCAAAGCCGACCCAAAGAAGTTCGCAACTACCAAAGCAGATGCCGCCTTACCTACCGGTTTCTGGTACGTTTGGGTCCAGGTGGATGAAATCAATCCCTAGTAGCTCCAGCGGACCCGGCCTTGAAAGGCCGGGCTGGAAGCAGTTGCGCCTACGGCGCTGGTGTTCTTGCGGAAGAAAAAGACCCACATCTGTGATGCATCGGAGAGTGTTCGTAGTGTCGGAAAGACCTCAGAACCACGGTGCATCGTGCCCACGTCTGTTAACTGCGACAGACGTGGGGCACGGCGGGTGATACACCACTGGAAAAACTACCCGAAATCCAACAGCCAAAGCCGACGCTTAGGCTTCGGGGTGTTTGAGGATTTCGGCGAGGTTGTGGAGGCGTTCGGTGTCGGCGGAAGATTTCGCCGAGCCGGCGCTCTGTTCCAGCGACGGAATCATCTTGTTGAGCTTCGCCACTTCTTTCTTGTTCAAGCGCGATTTCTCGGTCTTGTCGATCTGCTTGCGGAGCGAAGCGATTTCCTTCGCGGGCAGAGCCTGCGAGCGCTCAAGCTGATCGAGGTAGGCCTTGGCGACGATCAACTTCGGCGGCCAGACGATCTTCTGCTGGTTCTGGACGTTCTCTTCCGCGACCTGAACGGTTTTCGCGGCATCGATTTCGTTCTGCGTGAGGTCCTTGGTCGGCGTCAGTTGGAAGACGTCGAGGCCGCGCGCGATTTCCGAGCCGTAGATGTAGCCGTTGTACCAGTAAGCGGACCAGAAGCCGCCGAGGACGAGGACCTTGGGATCGATGGGACCGCGGTCGAAGTAGGCGATCTCGTGCGGATGCTTGGAGTCGGTGAAGTCCATGATGGAGACGCCGCCCTGGTACCAGGCCTGGACCTCGATGTCGCGGCCGGGAACGGGAATGAGCGAGCCGTTGTGGGCGACGCAGTTCTCGGTGTCCTGCTGCGCGGCGGGCAGCTTGTAATAGCTGTCGAAGGTGAGCTTGTCGTCGTGGAGGCTGAAGACGGCGTCGGCGCCCCAGACGTTGGGATCGTTAGGACGGCAGCGCGCGCCGAGGCCTCCGCCCCATTCGTCGGTGTAGAGGACCTTGGTGCCGTCGTTGTTGAAGGTCGCGGAGTGCCAGTAGGAGTAGTTGGGATCGTTGACGGCATCGACGCGCTTGGGATTCACGGGATCCTTGATGTTGAGCAGGATTCCGTTGCCCTCGCAAGCGCCCGCGGCAAGTCCCAAGGCGGAGTAGACGGTTATGTCGTGGCACTGATCCGTCGGCTTCGGCTTCTCTTGGCCGTGGCTGCCGCCGTTGGTGAGGCCGGCGATCTCTCCGGTGCGCGAGTTCATGAATACGCGCGGATGCGAGACGACGGCGGCGTTCTGCGGAGCCGCGAGCGGAACCTTGATGACGTCGATGCGGAAGAGCGCGGTTTCGGGATTCTTGTCGGGCTCGCCGCCTTCGCAACCGGTGAGTTCCTCGGACGGACGCACGAAGGACGTTCCGGAGACGTAGATGTAGACGTTGTCCTTGTCATTGGGATCGACGACGAGGGTGTGCGTGTGCGAGCCGCGGCAGGTTTGGACGGCTGCGACCTGCCTGGGATGGAGGATGTCGGAGATGTCGAAGATGCGCACGCCGCGGAAGCGTTCCGCCTGGGCGGACGGGATGTGGCGTTGCGGCGGCTGACCTGCGCCGGGAGCCGGAGGCGGCGGATCGGGCGGGAAGCCCTGTGTGCCGCAATCCACGCGACCGTTTGGCATTTCGTCAGACATGAAGAGCAGGTTTTTGTAGACGGAAACGTCGCCCTGTCCGCCGGGGCAGACGAGCGTGGTGACAAGCTTCGTCTTGGCGGGATTGGAGATGTCGTAGATGTCGATGCCGTAGAAGTTGCCCTGGAAGAGGTAGTGCCCCTGGAAGGCGACGTCGGAGTTGGCGAAGGCGAGCTGCGCGAGAACGAGTTTCATTCCGCCGGGCATCTTGGATGGGTTGCCGATGCCAAGCTGGCCGAGCATGGTATTGACCTTGCCGGCGTTGGGATCGTCGGTGCCAAGTTGGAATGCGTCGGGCTTCTTGAGGAAGTCGAGGTGCTTGAGACCCATGGAGGTCTCGCCAGCGTCGTAGAGGCCGGGCTTCAGGCTATAGCGCGGATCGTTGACGTTGGATCCGGTCATGCCGGGAGGCAGCGGCGGCGCGGGCACGGGCGCGAACGGATTCTTCTCCGCCTGCGGCGCGGCAGGTTTATTTTCCGTTTGCGCGTTTTGCTGGGCGTTGGCGGCAGGAGGCTGGGCCGGCTGCTGCTGGTTCTGTGCCTGCGCGATCACGCCGAACGAGAGAAGGATGGCAGCGATGGCGGCCAGGTAAAGCGCACGAGGGCGCGGTCGGTTCATTGTTTCTCCTTTGGTTCTTTCTTCAGAAGTCCCTGCATGATTCTGATTTCGGCACGCTGCCCCGTGTCGACATCGGTAGTGAAATCGAAGAAGTCGGCGTCCTGCCCGGCGCCTGCTTTCTTATAGACATCGTGGACCATGGTGAGCGCGCCGCCGTGATGCTGGATCATTCCGGTGAGGAAGAGATGATCGAACTCGGCGCCGTGTGCGTTGCGGAGCGCTTCCATCTGCTCGGGCGTCAGCATGCCGGGCATGAGCGGCATGGCGTGGCCGGACATGTCCATGCCGGGCATTCCGGGCATCTCCATGGAGGTCGGCTGGCCGCGCACTTCGAGCCAGTGCTGCATGAAATGGATTTCGTCCGCCTGCGAGCGGCCGATGCGCGCGCCAAGAAGGCGGATGTCGGGATTGGTGGTGTGCGAGGGAATGAGCGCGGTCATCTCCACGGCCTGCTGGTGGTGCATGATCATTCCCTGCATGAAGTCGATCTCGGCCTGCGAGAGCGGCGGGAGCACACCGTGCGTCGAGGCCGGAAGAACCTTGCTGGGCTGGCCAGGAGCGCCGGGCTGGACGATGACGGGCGCGGAAGATTTCTGCGCCAGCGCAACGGAACAGAACAAGACCGCTGTTACGAAGATGACCAGCGGCGTGATGCATCCAAAAGTGGTCGAGGCTTCGCGCAAGTGACGCGAATTATTGGATTTCAATTGTCCTACCCCACATTCAAGTGCGTCTACGCTATCACAAAGAGAGTGGAACGGTGTAGAGGGCGGCGTTAACCGGAGCGAGTGAAAGGCCCACATCTGCTGACCGCAGCAGATGTGGGGCACGGACGTGGTGAGGAGGGGACTAGCGGCCTACGAGTTTCTGCAGTTCTTCCGGGTAGCGATCGCCGTGGATATGGATAGTGGACGTCGCGTCGTCGAGTTGCCGCAGATCCTCGGCCGTGAGGCGCAGGTTGACGGCTCCGAGGTTCTCCTCGACGCGGTGCAGCTTGGTGGTTCCGGGGATGGGCACGATCCACGGCTTCTGGGCCAGCAGCCATGCCAACGCGATCTGTGCAGGTGTTGCTTTCTTGCGCTCCGCCACACTCTTCACCAGATCGACCAGCACCATGTTGGCTTTGCGTGCCTCGGCTGTGAAGCGCGGCACCATGTTGCGGAAGTCAGTGGGATCGAACTTGGTGTTTTCGTCGATCTTTCCCGTGAGAAACCCGGCGCCAAGCGGACTGAATGGAACGAAGCCAATGCCCAGTTCCTGCAGCGCCGGAAGAAGCTCACCTTCTGGACCGCGGTAGAAGAGCGAATACTCGCTTTGCACCGCGGTGACCGGCTGAACCGCATGCGCCCGGCGAATGGTCTTCACGGCCGCTTCCGACATGCCGAGGTGCTTCACCTTACCCTCGGCGATCAGCTCCTTCACCGCACCCGCCACGTCCTCGATGGGCACATTGGGATCCACGCGATGCTGATAAAACAAATCAATGGTCTCGGTCCGCAGGCGCTTCAACGCGGCGTTTGCCACCTGCTTGATGTGCTCGGGCCGGCTGTTCGTTCCGCCGCGGCGCGCGCCCGTCTCAAGATCGATATCAAAACCAAACTTGGTGGCGATCGTTACTTTGTCGCGGATCGGCTCGAGCGCCTCTCCAACCAGCTCTTCGTTCACGAATGGCCCATAGGCTTCAGCCGTATCGAAGTGCGTCACCCCAAGATCGTGTGCGGCGCGGATCAGCTTGATCATGTCGCTCTTGTCCGCGGCCGGGCCATAGGCCGAGCTCATGCCCATGCAGCCCAGGCCTATCGCAGATACTTCAAGGCCGCTACTTCCAAGTCTTCTAGTCTCCACGCTATCTCCTCCTCGATCGTTGCGCGATCGGATGCGAATAGCCCGCACACTGCGGGTTGATGTTTACGCCTAATTCTTATTGCTATTCATTCTGACCGGCCTGAGCAGATGGGAGAACGTGAGTTGGACGAGCTTCCATTTGCCGCTTTCCCTGATATAAACCTCCGTCACCATGAATGGATTAGTAACTTCGTGCGCTCCGACGGCTGCCTGCAGGTCGATGTCCTCCAGCAGGATGGCAGTGTTAGCAAAAATACGAGCGTCAACGGCGTAAACGACGGCCTTTTTGTACCAGATGCCGCCACTTTTGATGGTCGCTAATTCCTGGGTCTTCCCCCAGGTTCCTCCCATGTGAGTGAACATGGCTTTGTCATCAAATAGTGTTTCCAGGGAGTCGACCTTCTTCGCTGCCATCCAATCCCATTTCGTGTTTGAAAGATTGATGACTTCTTGTTGCTCTGGTGTAGGATTTGCGGCAGTCTTAATCGATTCCGTCGGTGGCTGCGGTGGCGCTTGCTGTGCGTAGCACGACGGCGCAATCAGTGTCGATAGAAACAGACCCAGCGTTAAGGCTTTCATGGCTCTCCTTCGATATGTGTCGTTGATGTTCCGGCTTCGGTTGCGCATCGTTCAGGCTCTATTGCTTCGCCGGCGCCTCTACGCCCGAGAGTGCGAGAATGCCGTCCGGCAGGCGCTTTCCCTGGATCTGAATACTCGATACCGCGGCGTTCAGCTCTTTGATCTCGTCAGGCGTGAACACAACCGAAGTGGCGCCGACGTTTTGGATCATGTGCGCCATTTGCGTGGTGCCGGGGATTGGCACGATCCACGGCTTCTGCGCCATCAACCATGCAAGAGCAATTTGACCCGGAGCGGCCTGCTTTCGCTCGGCCCATTGCTTCACGAGCTTTACGAGCTCTATGTTGTGCTTCATGTTTTCCGGCGAGAAGCGCGGTTCCATGCCACGGATGTCGCCAGGCGCAAAACGAGTGTTCTCGTCAATCGCTCCGGTCAAGAATTGCACACCGAGCGGACTCCACGGCACGAATCCAATCCCTAGTTCCTGGCACAGCGGGATAATTTCTTCTTCCGGGCCGCGCCACAGCATCGAATACTCGTTCTGAACGGCCGTCACAGGAAGCGCCGCATGCGCGCGACGAAGAGTATTCGGCCCCATTTCGCAGAGACCCCAGTGCAGGATCTTGCCCTCGGACATAAGATCCTTCACCGCGCCGGCAACATCCTCGATCGGAACCTGCGGGTCAACGCGGTGCTGATACACAAGATCGATGCGGTCGGTCCGAAGCCGCTTGAGCATCCCTTCGACAGCCTTCTTAATATGGTCAGGCTTGCTGTTCAGCCCCATTTGGAAACGGCCGGTCTCAGGATCGATATTCCAGCCGAACTTCGAGGTGATTGCGACCTTGTTACGGAATGGTGCGATGCTCTCACCGAGGATTCGTTCGCATTCGAGAGGCCCATACGCCTCAGCCGTATCAAAAAACGTCACGCCATGGTCATAGGCTGCGCGGATGATATTAATCATCTCCGGGCGGTACGGCACGAGCGTTTCATAACTGCGGCTCATATTCTGGACGCCCAGACCCACGCTTGATACCTCGAGCGAACCCAGCTTCCGTCGCCCATTCATTCGCACTTGCGCGCCTCGCTCCGCTGTTGCCGAAACTGCATGGCCGCCCGCAACCGTTGCAACTGCGACGGCTCCGGTAACGCCTAGGAACGAGCGGCGGTTCATGCTGCGCTTTGTGCCCGCGTCATTGAATTCGTGCATATCTGAGCCTTTCGTCCATCGTGGAAGGGTGTTTGAGACTGATTGGCTGCCTGCGCCCAGCACCAATATTCCCCACACTAGCCTTGATGCGATCGCGGCGCTCTGCCAGACGCGCCAATATGGCTTCGAATCACGCCAATCTTTTTTGGCGCCTTCTGCTGGCATTCTGGCGCGGTCTGAATGGTGCACAAATCGGAAATCCAGTACGCTACTAGCTGGAGGATTCCGTCATGCTGAAGCGCTTTCGGGTTCCGGGCCGTCTTGCCCTCAAGTTGAAGGAGCACGGCGTGTCAGTTGCCGCGGTGCTGCGCAAGGCGGGACTTCCCCGAGATTTGTTTGAGCAGACGCGCGTTCTCGTCTCCACCGAAGAGCTTTTTGCACTCTGGAACGCGGTAGAGGTGGTCAGTTCCGATCCGCTCATGGGCGTGAAACTGGGCATCGAAACTAAGACAGAGCGCTTTCACCCGATGGCTATCGCCGCACTCTCAACTCAGAATCTGGTGACCGCCACCGAACACCTCGCTCGGTACAAAAAGCTGACCGCGCCAGAAGAGATCCTCAACAAGCTCGGCAAAGAGGAGTTCAGTGTTGCGTTTCGGTGGCTGCTTGCAGTCGATGCAGAGCCCCATGTGCTCACGGACTACTGCTTCTCGTGGATGATTTCTCTCGCTCGACACGGAACCGGAACGCAGCTGAATCCACTCCGAGTGGAGTACGTGCAACAACGTCAGAATCTGCGCGTACTTGAGCGCAGCTTTGGCTGCAAGGCGGTGTGCGGCGCTCCGCGCAACGCAATCATCTTCCGTGCCTCCGATGCCACCACGCCATTTGTCACCCGGAACGTCGAACTGCTCGAATTGCTCGCGCCGCAGTTTGAAGAGCAACTGCGACAGTACACGGAAAAGGAAGAGGACTGTTTCATCGAACTGGTGCGGCGTGCCATTCAAGACCGACTGACCGGACAACGGCCCTCAATGGAGGTGATCTCCGAGGCGCTGCACATGAGCTCACGTACGCTGCAACGTCGACTGCAGGAATCTGGTTCCAGCTTCCAACGGGTTCTGGATGAAGCGCGACACCAGATGGCGCGGTATTACCTCTCCAACTCTGTATTGGAGTTGAATGAGGCCGCATACCTGCTTGGCTTTGAAGACCCCAACTCGTTCGGTCGCGCTTTCCGAACCTGGGAAGGTGTACCACCGAGCGATTGGCGGGAGACTCACCGTAGCTCTGCGCCGAATTAGGCATCTTGAGTAGCTCGAAACCGACAGAGTGTAATCGGCGAGACAATATTCCAAAAGCGCAAAGGCTGACGGGTTGCTAGGCTGACCTTTCATCCAGTGAGCGGTAAGGCCTGTTAGCAGCAAATGAGGTATCGACAGTCTGGCGACCTTGCGATTCATCGTCAAGCAGCGTTGATCGGCACGACCTTGCTCTCTCGAAGGGGCCTTGACATCACGAATTGGAGGCTGGCCAAAGAAACGACTGTACTCACGACTGAACTGGCTGATGCTTTCGTAACCGACCTCGTAGGCTGCGCTCGTCGCGTCAAGCCCGTCCATGAGCATCCGCTGTCTTGCGGTCTGCAAGCGAAGTTGCTTTTGGTATTGCAGCGGGCTCATCGCTGTCAGTGCACGGAACTGGTGGTGAAGCGTCGACACTCCCATCCTCGCAACCGCCGCGAGTTCCTCCGTGTGCAGCGGCTTGGCAAAGTTGGCTCTGAGCCACGCTATTGCCCTTGCGGTTCGATGGCTGAGATCGCCGGCCGTTGCGATGGCGCGGAGGCGTTCTCCCTGCGGCGTGCGGAGGACACGGTAGACAATCTCTCGCTGGATCAGGTGACTGAGGAACGGAATGTCCTCGGGAGTTTCAAGTAGGTCGATCAACCGAGTGCAAGCGTCGAGAAGGCCGACCGTCGTCTCGCCCACAGCAATCCCGCGCGAATGATCAGACGTTTCGGGTTCTGGTAGTTCTTCGCGGCTAATGACTTCGCGTACCGTCGGCATGTCGAGTTGAAGAAACATCGACAACAGCGGGACCTGTTCTGTGGCCTCTACGATTTGACTCTCTGCGGGAACATCGATCGACGACAGGAGAAAGGAGGATCCATCGCAGAGGTAAACATGTCCTCCGAGATTGACGCGCTTGCGCCCTTGGACAAAAACGGAAAGGCTCGGCTCATAGGAAGCTCGATAACACGCCGTCGGCTTCGTTCGACGGTAAAGTGCCATGCCGGGAATAGCAGTAGGATTTTCACCCGGTGATTGCGCGTGCGCCGCGATTTTGTGTGCGAGTTCCTCGCGCATTGCGATCACCGTTTTGTCTCGACCCTTCGGTCTTTCTATCTGTTTTGTCGTCACGTCGCTCTGAACCCTCCTCAAACAGCGTACTGCGAAGACACTCCATCCGTGCACAAACTCTGAAGTCCAGACAGAATCAGGCAAACAATTGGCAGGATCGGGAAAGCCGAAACAGCATGCCTCTCAGTATGGTTTGAATCAGAGGAGCACGGTCATGGAGAAACGCAAGCTTGGAGGTGGTGACCTCGAAGTATCAGCCATCGGTTTTGGCTGCATGGGGATGAGCTGGTCGTACGGGCCGCCCAGGGACAAGCAAGAGATGATTTCGCTGCTTCACGCTGCGGTGGATCGGGGCGTGACGTTCTTTGACACGGCCGAAGTCTACGGCCCGCTGTTGAACGAAGAGCTGGTCGGCGAGGCCCTCGCGCCGTTTAGCGGCAAAGTTGTCATCGCGACAAAGTTCGGCTGGGAACCAAATCCGGATGATGGGGGCAAATGGAGTGCTCTCAACAGCCGACCGGAGCATATCAAGCAGGTTTGCGAGGGCTCACTCAAGCGTCTGAAGGTCGATGCGATCGATCTCTTTTATCAGCATCGCGTGGACTTGAATTTGCCCATCGAAGATGTTGCGGGCGCAGTGAAGGATCTGATTCGGGAAGGCAAGGTGAAGCATTTCGGCCTGTCGGAAGCGAGCCCACAAACGATTCGCCGTGCTCATGCCGTTCAACCCGTCGCCGCATTACAGAGCGAGTACTCTCTGTTCTGGCGTGAGCCGGAACAAACGGTGGTCCCGACGCTCGAGGAGCTTGGGATCGGCTTCGTTCCGTTCAGCCCGCTGGGGAAAGGGTTCCTGACCGGCAAGATCGACGCGAACACGACATTCGACAGCACCGATTTCCGCAGCAGTGTGCCGAGATTCAGCCCGGAGAACCGCAAAGCGAATCAGGCTCTGGTGGATATAGTCAGTTCTTTCGCAAAACGGAAGAACGCAACTCCGGCGCAAATCGCACTGGCGTGGCTGTTGGCGAAGAAGCCGTGGATCGTTCCCATCCCCGGCACAACGAAGATGACGCGCCTCGAAGAGAATCTTGGAGCGGCGAACGTCAGCCTCACCCCAGACGAAGTGCGCTCCCTTGAAACAGCTTCATCAAAGATCAAGCTTGAAGGGGCTCGCTATCCCAGGTTTCATGAGCAGCTGGTTGGCCGCTGAGGGTCAGCCGCCAGGAGAAACCGGAAATGAAGATCGTGCGTTGTGGTGCATGGGTAGCGGTTGTGGCAGTCGCCGGCCTGGTGCCGATCCAGTCTGTGCTATCCCAGGCGACGAGCCATGGGTCCGACAAAGAAAGACTGATCGGGGCGTGGCATCTTGAGCACATTGATTCGCCCTCGGCCGATGGCAAGCCGAGCGATGCGCTGCAGCCTGCGGGCATGCTGATCTACACGCAGGACGGCCACATGTCCGTGCAGTTGATGTACCCCGCGTCGGCCGGTTCTCTATCCAACGAATACGTCCGGAACGGGTACGAGGCTTCGTTCGGCAGCTACTCGATCGACGAAAGAACACACACGCTGACCCATCATGTGCAGGGATCGGTTACGGGCGACGCCCTCGTCGGTAAAGATCTTCCTCGCATCTACACATTCACAGAGGACGGTCACCTCGTCATTCACTCAGCCAATCCCGAGGAACACTGGTCTGTCACCTGGCAGCATTATTGACCGCACGCCGCCTTCGCACGTTCAACCGGCGCGCCCGCAAATCTACACAAAGGAGTGGAGCAATGCAGAAACGCAGACTGGGAAAGAGCAATCTTGAAGTCTCGGCGATGGGGCTGGGCTGCATGAGGTTGAGTCCTGGTCACGGAGCGGTGGCCGGGACCAGGCAGGAGATGATTGCCCTCATTCGGGCTGCGGTCGAACGTGGCATCAACTTCTTCGATACCGCTGAAGTCTACGGTCCATTCGTGAATGAAGAGCTTGTGGGCGAGGCCCTCGCCCCGGTACGGGACCATGTGGTGATCGCGACGAAATTCGGTTTCCAGATCGACTCCGAAGAACACCCGCATCCGGTAGGCTTGAACAGCCGCCCGGAGTACATCCGAGAGAGTGTCGACGGCTCACTGAAACGGCTCAAGCTCGACACCATCGATCTGCTCTATCAACATCGCGTCGATCCGAACGTGCCCATCGAAGACGTGGCAGGCACAGTCAAGGATCTGATCCAGCAAGGCAAGGTCAGGCACTTCGGCTTGTCTGAAGCGGGTGCGCAAACCATCCGCCGCGCTCACGCGGTTCATCCCGTCACCGCGCTTCAGAGTGAATACTCACTCTGGTGGAAACGCCCGGAAGAAGAAATTATTCCCACGCTGGAAGAGCTTGGCATCGGGCTGGTTCCGTTCAGTCCGCTTGGCAAGGGATTCTTAACTGGGTCGATTACGGAGAACACGCAGTTTGATCCGGAGGACAATCGCGGTAGTTTTCCGCGCTTCTCGCCGGAAGCCCTTAAGGCGAATCAAGCTTTGGTGAATCTGATTGCGACTTTCGCAGCGAAAAAGAGTGCGACTTCGGCTCAGATCGCGCTGGCTTGGCTCCTGGCACAAAAACGCTGGATCGTTCCCATTCCCGGCACCGCCAGGTTGCAGCGTCTTGAAGAGAACATCGGATCGGTCGCTGTCGAACTCACCCCGGATGATCTCCGCGAGCTCGACGCCGCAACCGCGAAGATCCCCGTGTACGGAGACCGTTATCCAGCGGCTCTCGAACAAATGACTAACCGCTGAGAAGAGCATGGAGCAGAAAAGAAATGAAGCCGACGATCAAGCTCTTATTTCCGATTGCGCTCTGGCTGATAACTGTTCCAGGTTCCTGTCAAACGGAGAATAAAGCAGTCATGCAGCAGTCAAACACAGCTCGGACCACATCCATGATCGACGACATTCACGCAGTTTCGCCGGCGCTTGAGCGATACACAAAAGACCGCCTTTTCGGTGACCTGTGGAAGCGGCCAGATCTGTCTCCACGCGACCGCAGCATCGTGACCCTGGCAGCGCTGATCGCGCGGAATCAGACCGTGCAGATGCCGTACTACCTCAATCTCGCCCTCGACAACGGCGTCAAACCCAGCGAGATCTCAGAGACGATCACGCATCTCGCGTTTTACTCCGGCTGGG